>JBCECD010000174.1:0-4775 GCA_039206745.1 Bdellovibrio sp.
GCGCCGAACTGTTGCGAGCAGCAGTGGCGGCGTTTTAATGGCTCAAGAAAGGGCGAAGGAACAGCATCGCCTGCAACTGTGGAAGAGCCGCGTGATGTTGATTAAAAAAGCGCGGCAGTCCATGTCTCAAAAAATGTATTCAGAGGCCGCCGTCTCCTATGAAAAATACCTCAAGATTTTAGATATCGTCTTTGAAGTAAAAAAAGGGGATCGCCTGCGCCCTGAGGCTTTTAAAGATAGTGCGCGCACCACAGAGCTGACAGTTGTAGCATCTGTGTATTGGGATCTCATGCGTATCTACGATACCAACGAAAAGTATTCAGATCGCATGACGACAGCAGCAAAACAGCTGGCGGCGTTTATTCAATTCACCCCGATCTATCCCGATATCATTCGCAAAGCCGAAGCTTTTCAGAAAACCGCGCGGCATCCTCATATTGTAAAACAATTCCTGAAGGCCTCCGACAAAGAGCGACCACGATGTTTTATAGCGACGGCTGTATTTGAAAATGGCTCTGCTCCTGAAGTGTTGAGCTTGCGCGAATTTCGCGATTTCACTCTGCGCTCCTCGGCCCTCGGACGAAAATTTATTGCTTTCTATTATCGAGTCTCTCCAGGAATTGCTTGCTTACTGGATAAGCATCCCACTCTCAAACCCGCGATCAGAGCTTGTTTACGCTTTTTGATTAAATGCGTTAGCTGAGTTTTCAAGCCTTTGTCTCTTGCAAAAATCAGCTCTTATGAGGGATTGTATCTGTATGGCTCATATATATGATTATGCAATTATTGGAAGTGGCTTAACCGGCCTGAGTATCGCGGCCGCCTTGAGTCGTGAAACAAAAAATATCGCTCTGATTGATGGAGCAGATCTGCCTTTCGGCGCAAACAAGAAAGTGAATTTCCCCACAGGTCCCTTGAACAATGGTCTGCGCTTTGTTCCTGATTCCGTTTTATCGGAAAAAGCCATGCGCTTTTTGGAGACTTTACTGCAAACAGATGTGATCGAAAGTGTCGAGGAGGAAGCTCCTATTACCTACGACGCTGGTGGCTTTAAAACCTTTTTAGGATTCGGCGACAACCCGCCTGCTTTCTATGAAGAGTTGGCTTACTTCACTTCCAGCAAGAGAATCAATTTGAAGTTGGAGCCCTTTCAGTGGACTCAGTTGCTCTTTGAAAAATTTCAAGGAGACTTCCTGCCCCGCTCTTATGTGACGAAGTTTCATCAGGAGGAGTCCAAGGTTTCTCATATCACCATCAATGGCTCTAAAACTCTTTACGCGCACAACTTTATTTATACCGGAACCTTGAAGGACCTGGCGTTGTTATTGCCTGAAGAGGCTTTGTCCATGCGGGCTCGCACAAAGCTTGCGAAAAACACTTATTGGACAGCTCTGTGTTTGGATCTCTGTCATGATAAATCTGTGACGGAGGCGACAGCTCTGCATGTTTTAAACGGCACCACTCAAGATGAAATCGGTCCTTGCGTAGGACGCTTTACTCCTGCCGTGGAAGCGGAGGGTAAAACTTTACAAGCTTCACAATGGCTCACCTTTATCGAAGAAGAAGTGACTGAAGACAGCGAAGTGGTCGGCATGGCGTTGAAAAAAATCAAACGCCAAGTCAAACGAGCGTATCCTGAGTCTCTCGACAATTTGCAGTTAGAGAGAATTTTTGTCGCTCCTATCGTCGGCGGCAATGGCGATATCAAACTCAATGCGGATCGCACTTTGGCGGACTTGGAAAATCTTTGGATTGGTTCTGCGACCGTGAGTGAGCAAAAAAATCTGATTGGCTCTCTTCTGCAAGCGGAGATGATCGTGGCTTCTCTTGGATTCCAACCGACAACGTTAATGAGTGAGTCGTCTGCTGAAGCGGCCTCTGATCTGTCGTTATAGTCCATTCTCTGGCAGTTTCAGGGAGAAGGAGAAGGCTGTTCCTTCTCCCAGCTGACTCTGCACGGAGATCTGTCCGCCCATCAATTCCACTAAATTTTTTGAAATCATCAACCCCAGACCAGAACCACCGTATTTGCGCGAGACAGAGGGGTCCTCTTGATAAAAGCTGGTGAACAACTTACCCAGATTGTCTTGATGAATACCTTTGCCTGTATCCCGAATTGTCCAGTGATATGTCGAGCTTTCTGGTTCATAGCGAACTTCGATGGACACCTTCCCGCGTTCAGTGAACTTCACAGCGTTGCTGACGAGGTTCATTAAAATCTGTCGTAGACGATGTGAATCTCCGTGGACATGCACCGGTGAAGACTCATCCACTTTGAGTTCCAGCTCCAGACCTTTCTCGAGACATTTGATCCAGAACATTTTATAGATGTCTTCATGCAGCTCTTTCAGATCAAAGCGATGAGCATCAATTTGCAAAAGGCCATTTTCGATTTTGGAGATATCCAAAATATCATTGATCAAATGCAGGAGTGTTTCCGAACAGCGATGAATGGTGCCAACATACTCTTCTTGTTCTTCATTCAGGTCGGTATCTGTCAGAATATCCGAGAAACCAATAATACTACTCAGGGGCGTGCGAATTTCATGACTCATGCGACTTAGGAAATTCGATTTTATAGAGGACAAGCGCAGAGCTTCTTCGCGAGCTCGCATGAGTTCATATTTTGAGGAGGCGGCTTCCATAAGTTCTTTACGCAGCTCGCTCATGCCTAGTAACAGAATGATGTTCTCAACGACAATCCAAGCGGCATATTTAAGCCATGCCCACTCATCACTGGCATAGGGGAAGGCGCCCCGCCAGCACAAGAGCAGAATTGTTAAGAGCGAGGCCCCTATCAGCAACGCCCGATCCTGATAGAAGGCCACAGCCGCCAAGGCGACAAAGATATGGAAGCACATGAGTTCCGGTGCACCCCAGGCATAGGGAAGGAGCAGGCAAAAGAGAACCTGAGCAAGAGCGATGAAATACCGAGTGGTTCTTTCTCCGGCCCGGGACCAAGCCAAGCAAAATGCGGGCACGGCTAAAAGAGAACCATAAAAAGTGATTAGCGAGGGGTTTATTTGAGACGACTGCCCCGAGGAGGCCGTGGCGATGACAGAAATTCCTATAGCCAGCAGCCACTGAATAACAAGTAAGAACGAGAAGGCTCGATCCACTCGCACGCAGATCTCACGGGCCTGCCCCTGAAATAGCTTTTCAATTTCCGGATGGTTTCCGCCTGAATATTTCATGTTCCCCAACTCACTAACGTTCTTAAAAAGGGCTCACCTTAAATATCGGCAATAACCCACCATGTCTAAACAATTTTATATCGCAAGGGGTGCTTGTAATACAGACGTCTCAAAGTGAAGGCAAACACAAAGACTTCTTGCGCTCCATGGCACCCTGTGATATCCCCAAACTCCAACAATAACACACCCTCGGACATTAACTGGTCCCCCAAGTACTGAAAAAGGGGGTCTTCCGACGAGAAAAAGAAGTCGGCTCTGTCTAAGGGGAGGAATAACCAGAAAGGAAGTACTACCATGGCACAAGTGACCATGAAAGAAATGCTCGACGCCGGCGTCCACTTCGGACATCAAACACAGCGTTGGAATCCAAAAATGAAACCCTATGTTTACACAGCTCGCGGAGGCATTCACATTATTGACCTTCAAAAGACTGTTGTACGTGCCAACAAAGCAGCTGACTTCGTAAAAGATATTGCTGCAAACGGTGGCCGCTTGATCTTCGTGGGAACAAAAAAACAAGCTATTGAGCCTATTCAAGAAGCAGCTCAAAAATGCGGTCAATACTACGTAACCAAACGCTGGTTGGGTGGTATGATGACAAACTTTGAAACTATCAAATCATCTGTCAACCGTCTTCGTCGCATCGATCAAATGAAAGAAAAAGGCGAATTCAATTACCTGACTAAAAAAGAGCGCGCTAAGTTGGAAAAAGAGTATCTTCGTTTGACTGAATTCCTGAACGGTATTCGTGAAATGAAAGAAATGCCTTCTGCTATGTTCGTCGTGGATCTTCCTAAAGAGCACATCGCTGTTGCGGAAGCAAAACGCTTGGGCATCCCAGTTGTGGCGATCGCTGACACCAACTCTGATCCTGAATCTGTTGAGTTTGCAATCCCAGGAAATGACGATGCCATCCGCTCTATCAAGCTGTTTGCTAACTTGGTTGCTGATGCTTATCTCGAAGGTGCGAAAGAATGGGAAACTAAACTGCGCACGATGACTGACAAACAATCTGACGTAGCCAAAGAAGCGAAAGCTGAAGCTAAAGATGAAGCTCCTAAAAAACGTGGTGGCGCTCGCCCTGGAGCTAAAGAAGCTCCTAAGAAAGCAGCAGGACCTGCTGTTGTGAAAGCTACCAAAGCTCGTAAGCTTGTTGCTGCGGGAACAGCTGAGGAAGTTGAAATCCAAGCTGAACTTGAGCAAGGTCAACAAAACAACGACGAGTCTGCTGAATAGTTTCACAGACCGTAGACAAAGGGTGGCTGGACCACCCTTTGTTTTGTATTCTCTCTAAAAATTGAACTTTTTTATTTTCAAAAGACCTCGGTTATCGAGGGTCTGCAAGTTAAAGGAGTCTTCCTTATGTCTATTTCCGCTAATTTAGTAAAAGAACTCAGAGAAAAAACCAGCGCTGGTATGATGGATTGCAAAAAAGCCCTCGAAGCGACTTCCGGTGATTTTGATGCTGCCGTTGAGTGGTTGCGTGTAAAAGGTTTGTCTTCCGCTGCAAAAAAAGCGGATCGCATCGCTGCTGAAGGAACTGTGTTCGCACAGGTTGTCGGCACTACGGGTGTTTTGGTT
>JBCECD010000175.1:0-2646 GCA_039206745.1 Bdellovibrio sp.
CGCTTTCCCCGAGATCATCGACGGGTGGACGGGCAACGGGCGCGATGATCTCGAGCCCTTCGGGGCGATGTGAGGAAGGCAGAAGTATTGTTGGAGGGCACTCTAATACCAGGACATTGGAATGTGTTCCCAGGCTGTCGACTTCATTGAAAAGAGCTTTGCTTAATTTGTAGACGGGAATGCGTTGCCCTCGCAGAGATGAACAAGAGAGTGTCTTGGCCGGCAACCCTTCGCAGAGGAGTTCGGCTTTGACTGTAAAGTGGGGAGTGGCGAGAAATTCATCCACCAACTTGCTACCCATCAGTAAAAATTCACCGTGTTTTTTTATTCCGCGAGAAGAGGAGAGGTCCTGCCAGCGTCGGAAGTGCTCGTTTTGTGTCGATTGAATTTCGATCATGTGAAATCCCGGTAAGAGGCCCATCGCTTCTTCTCATCGGAGGACAGCTCCTCTAAAAGAAGGTCTTCCCCCTCGAGATCGTCAGGCAGAGGTTGATCTTTGATTTTCTCATAAATAACCAAGCGACGTTCGTGCGGTGTATGTGGCAGTGAGTAGGCAATGTTGTCGACCAATTTAAAGTATTCACTCCATTCTCTGTGAGCGGCTTGAATCTCAGGATCGACACCCGGGCCTTTCATAAAATAGACCCGACCTCCGAGTTGCAGACAGCTCATGGTGTTGTTGAGAGTGTTGCCGATGTCTTCCACGGCGCGAGTGATGACGCCGCGAACGGGATAGACGCAATGACGATTGATATTGCGACCTAAAATATCCAGCTTTTGCAGGCCTAAGGAGGTGCGGACCTGTTTTAGAAATTCGACTCGGCGTTGAACTCCTTCACCCAGTAAGATCAGCTCTCGAGGGTGAAGAATTTTGAGAGGAATTCCAGGAAAGCCGGGACCTGTTCCCACATCGAGCAAAGGGAATTGCAGAGACGTGTGTTGGAGAATGATCAAACTGTCAATGAAGTGTTTGATTGCGATATCCCGTAGTTTCAGCAGACGAGTGAAGTTCTCCTTCTCCTGGTTGAGCATCAAAAGCCGGTAAAACTGCGCTAATTGCAAACGCTGTTCGTGATTGACCAGAGTGAAGTCGTGATTGCGAAAGATGTCGGCCAAGCGGTCGTTGGCTTCGTGCAGCTCATAAATAACCTCCGGCTTTTTGTGGGTGCCTTTGAGTTCCCGTGCAGGAGGGGTGTTGCCGCGCTCGGATTGCCGGGCTTTATAGGGGCTGTAGTTGGTTTTATTTTTATGAGCCATAGAGTCTGCGGAGGATAGGGCCAAAAAACGGGGCTCGCAAGCCTTTTCTGCGCCGTGTGTAAAAGCTAAACACTTGAATATACGAGGCTCTGAGGCGATTATGAGCCCTATGTCGACGACGAAATTAGATTCCATAAAAGATGCAGCTTTGGCGGCCTTTCACGGGGCTCCCAGTTCCAAAGATCTCTATGATTTAAAGGTTCAATATCTTGGTAAAAGTGGTTCTTTGACTGAGATTATGAAAGAAATGGCTTCTCTGCCTAAAGAGGAAAAGCCCCTGTTTGGAAAAAAAGTGAATGAAGTAAAACAGCTTCTCGAGACCGCCTATACTGAGGCGGAGGCGCAGCTGAAAAAACGCGAGATTTCGGCGAAAATGGCGGCAGAAGAAATTGATATGACTTTGCCAGCCTGGTCGCAGACCAAAGGGACACAGCATCCTGTGCATATTGTGACGGATGAAATTTTTACGGTCATGGCGCGTTTGGGATACAGTGTGCGCACTGGTCCGCTGATTGAAAAAGATTATTATAACTTTGAGGCTTTGAATATTCCGGCGGATCACCCGGCAAGGGATATGCAGGACACTTTTTTCATAGATAAAAACCATGTATTGCGCACGCACACATCGCCTATTCAAATCCATTCTTTGGAGAGTGAGAGTCTGCCTCTGCGTATTGTGGGAACAGGCCCGGTGTTCCGCTGTGACAGCGATATTTCGCATTTGCCGAATTTCCATCAGATTGAAGCCCTGTGTGTGGATGAAAAAATCTCGATGGCCGATTTAAAGGGCACGATCAGTTTTTTTGTGCGCGAATTTTTCGGTCCGGGTTTGAAGACCCGTTTCCGTCCGAGCTTTTTCCCTTTTACGGAACCTTCTGCGGAGGTGGATTGCTCTTGTCCGATTTGTAAGGGCAAAGGATGCAGTCTCTGTAAGCAAAGTGGATGGATTGAGATTGGCGGTTGCGGTCTGGTGAATCCCAAGGTGTTTCAGGCGGCGAAGATTGAGTATCCTCGTTGGCAGGGCTTTGCATTTGGTTTTGGTATTGAACGTATGGCGATTATTAAATATGGCATCGAAGACATCCGTTTGTTCCCGGAAAATGATGTTCGCTTTTTAAGGCAGTTTGTAAAATGAAAATAAGTTTAAAATGGCTTCAAGAATATGTGGATGTGACAGAGTTTTTTCAGAAACCGGAAGAGCTGGGCGAAGCTTTGACTCGCGCGGGTCTGGAAGTGGAAGAGACGACCAATCGTGCGAAGGATTTTCAGCATGTGGTGGTTGGACATATTTTAGAGAAAGACAAGCATCCTAATGCGGATAAATTGTCTTTGTGTCGTGTTTCCACAGGAAACGGCATGGTTCATCAGATCGTGTGCGGCGCTCAAAAT
>JBCECD010000175.1:2656-4722 GCA_039206745.1 Bdellovibrio sp.
TGGCTTTGCCAGGCGCGGTTTTGCCGGGAAATTTTGCCATCAAAAAAGCAGCTGTGCGTGGTGTGGATTCAGCTGGCATGCTGTGCTCTTTGAAAGAATTAGGCTTGGCCAAAGAATCCGAGGGCATTGCGATTCTGCCAACGGATGCTCCCGTGGGTACTTCCTATGCGGAATATGCGGGCTATGATGATATCACTTTTGAGTTGAAGGTGACTCCCAATCGCGCAGATTGTCTGAGCCATTTTGGTTTGGCGCGTGAAGTGGCCTGTCTGTTTGGTAAAGAATTAAAGACACCGACGGTGAAAATTCCTGTTGGCAGTTTTTCAACGGTGAGCCAAGTGGCTTTGGAAGTGAAGGCTTCCGATCTTTGTCCTCGTTATACAGGTCGCTTTATTAAAAATGTGAAAGTGGGACCGTCTCCGGCATGGCTGCAAAAGCGTTTAGAGAGTGTGGGTTTGAACTCTATCAACAACGTGGTGGATGTCACAAACTATGTGATGATGGAGTTGGGACAGCCTTTGCATGCTTTCGATGCGGCTTTCATTGCAGATCAAAAAATCATCGTTGATCGTGCTGTGGCGGGTGAAAAATTTGTCATGTTGGATGGCGCTGAAATCACTCTGACTGGAGACGAGTTGACAATTCGGGACAGTCAGCATCCGGCTTGCTTGGCGGGAGTGATGGGTGGTCTGAACTCTGGAGTGTCAGAGAAAACAACCAATGTCTTTTTGGAGGCGGCTTACTTCTTGCCTATGAGTGCGCGTAAAACATCCCGCACGCATGGGATTGATTCCGATTCGGCCTATCGTTTTTCTCGCGGAGTGGATCCTGATGGAACTTTGCGTGGCTTGGATCGGGCGACGTCTTTGATTTTAGAGGTGGCTGGTGGCGAGGCCTCCACAGAGCCTCATAACTTCTATCCTCATCCTGTCAAAAAATCGCCGGTAACGATCACTGTGCAGACAGTGAGTGATCGACTGGGATATCAAGCTGAAGAAGCCAAGTTTGTGGATTTCATGAAACGTTTAGGTTGTCAGGTCGAGAAAGAGGGCGCGACTTATAAAGTTTTGCCTCCGACATTCCGCTTTGATCTGGAGCAAGACATGGATTTGGTGGAGGAGTATGCACGTCTGAATGGCTATGAGCACATTCCTGAAACTCTACCGGCTTTTGCTTCTTTGCCATCTTCGCATGATAAAATCTTTATGTGGAATCGCATGACCAGTGAGTGGTTGCGAGGGCAGGGCTTCCAGCAGGCTTTCAATTTTGCTTTCGTTGGTTCCAAGGGAGAGAAAGCCTTTTTAGGTTCGCTGTCTGCTTTGCAGGCAGCGGGTTTGTCTTCCTCTGATAAAGAGATTCGTCTGCTGAATCCTTTGAACGAAGAGTTGGATGTGATGCGCTCTTCTTTGAGTTATGGTCTGTTCCGCAACTTGAATACGAATTTCCATTACGGCAATCATATAGGGCGTCTTTTCGAAATGGGAAGTTGCTTTGCGGTGAAAGAAGATGGCTCTTATGTAGAAAAAGGTCATTTGGGAATGGCATTGTGGGGTCAGGCTTCAAACTTGTGGAATCAAACGGCCCAGCATCCTTTGGTTATGGAAGCAAAAGGTGCGGTGGAGTTGCTCTTAAAGTCTTTGAATATCTCCTCTTATACCTGGGTGACGCCGGCAAATAAGGCGGAGGTTCCTGCATTTCTACATCAAGGGCAGTATGCGCAGCTTTTGGTGGAAGGAAAAAAAGTAGGCTTTATTGGGACAGTTCACCCGGTCTTGTTAGAGGACAATAAAATCCGTGTTCCTGCCGCCTTGGCAGAGTTGGATATGGATCAACTCTACAAAGGGCAACCTCGGCCTTATCGTATTCAGAGCGTTTCGAAATTCCCTGTGGTGGAGAGGGATTTTTCTTTCGTGATGCCACAGACTTTGAAAGTCGGCGATGTTTTGAAAGACATTCGCAAGGCGGCAGGAGGCCTGTTGGTGAGTGTGGAGGTGTTCGATCTCTATGAAGGTGATAAGATGGAGGCGGGTAAAAAATCGGTCGCCATTCGCATGAGCCTTCAGGAT
>JBCECD010000176.1:0-1612 GCA_039206745.1 Bdellovibrio sp.
ATTTCAGAGGGTATGAAGCTCTTTAAAGCCGTGGAAGTGGAAGGGCATCGCGTTGACGCCTTGATCGTGAATGACGGCAGTCAGATCACGACTCTCTTGTACCCATTGGATGAAGATCAGGAAAAATTCAAAAAACAGGAAGTCTATTTCCGTGAAAGAGGTTTGACCAAGAGTGAACTTCGCATCATGCAAATGGTGATGCAGGGAATGACAAATGCCAATATCGCTCAGAAGCTTTTTATTTCTAAGGCGACTTTGAAAACTCATTTGAACAACATTTACAAAAAACTGCCCTCTTCGATGCGACCGTCTCAGGTCCGTTCCTAGGCAGCGAGATTCTGAATATCAAAAAGGTGGAGGGGCCTGGTGAGGGGCGTCCTCTTCCTTGGTTTTATCATAGAAATGTCGAGGCAGAACATACACAGGGCACGCGGCCTTCCTGACGACATTGCGAGTGTAGGAACCTAAAAGAGCAGCACTCAGGGGGCCACTTTGAGCTTCCATGACAATCAGATCAATATCATTTTTTTCCGCGGCATCGAGAATCAGTTCATCAATAGCCCTGAAGCTGTTGTCCACGAGGAATTGCGCCGAGACACCTTCGTTTTTCGCCCAGTGGGTCCATAGCTCTGCATGGTGACCTTTTGTTTCCACTTCGTGTTCGATGATCTCATCCAGACTCATCATCTTGCCACGATAGTTGTAGACACGAGGTCGGGTCTCGAGATCAAACAGACTTTCCACGGGACGGCTGATGGCATGCAAGAGAGTGATTTCCGCGCCAACAGCTTGAGCCCATTTCAAAATGTGACGAAAGCTTTGTCGGGAGTGCTCACCAAACTCGGTAGGAAAGAGAATGTGTTTTGCTGAGCTCGACTGCGTGATGTGATGTCCAATAACACAGACCGGGACTTCTGATTGCAGCAGCAGGCTTTCAGCAAAACTTCCCAGGATGAATCTTTGGAATCCTTGACGTCCGTGACTGCCGACAAGGATCAAATCTGCTCCAGCTTTGAGAGCATAATGTGAAAGAGTTTCCGCCGCTCCGGCATGAGACTGGGAGGCGTGAGGAATCACTCGTGGGGTTTGCAGAAAGGAAAGTCCATAGTCTGACAGCACCTCTTTAAACAGGGATTCTGCCGTGCGAGAGTGATCACTCACCCAGGTTGGAACCTCGTAGGTCGGCAGAATGATCTCATTTTCTCGCAAGAGATAAAGAGGCTCAATCTCTGCCTGAGTTTTGCTATGAAGATGACTCAGGTAATGAGCCATCTTCTGGTTCAGTTCTTTGTTGTCTTCAAAGGCGTCAACGGCCCAAATGATTTTCATAGAACCTCCCACACCCTTATTTTGCCCTCAACTTTGACAGGGAAAAAGAGAGACCTCAGAAAAGCTGTCAGGAAACACGGAAAGTGGGATGAAAATCATCTTCCGTCGAGTCTAGCGAAATAAAATATCCTGAGATTCCTTGATAAAACTCAGGCCCCGCAAATACATGGCATCGCCCTCTGGGCCACAAGGCAGGGCATAGCGAAAGGCCTTGTCCGTTTCCCAGTGATAGCAGCGCTTATTGCCATAATCGCGGATATTGAAAACCACAGCGGTGGAGCCC
>JBCECD010000176.1:1622-4716 GCA_039206745.1 Bdellovibrio sp.
CCTCAAACCAAGCTGTCTGACCTAAGTGAAATAAACTGGCGCCATCACTGAACTCTCCGGGGCGTAACAAAGAGCGCCCCAAAAACTCCGGCGCAGCATGCCCGGTGAGATCCATCAAAGTTGTGCCGACGTCATTTTGTCCAAAAGCTCCGGGAACTTTTTTCTGTGCGAAAGGAGGAGTCCCTTTTGAGCCCTGGACAGAGTGATACTTCATCAGGAAAGGAATCGAGTAGTGTTCAAAAATCCCTCCTTCAGCCAGGCTGGTGTGATCGGAAAGTGCGATTAAGATCCAATCCTTTTTCCATTTGCGGCGGGTGAGGGATTCATAAAACTCTTTGAATTCCTGATCTGCATGATGGGTTACGCTGAGATGCATGGAGTGAGGATTCTCAGAGCCAAAGGCGGCTTTTGTTTTTGTCGGCAAGGCCAGATCGTGAGTGGTATTGGTGTTGATTCCAATCAGCAGAGGCTCAGGCAGTTCCTCCATGCGGCGCAGAGCGTGCTTGTAGACATCCTTATCAAAAACGCCCCAGGTATTTTGTTCTAACTTTTGATAGTCAGGAATTTCTCTTTTGCCGTAAGACTCTTTAAATCCAGTCTTCAAAACGAGCAATCCCACGCCACTGGTAAACTGATCTGAGCCCTGAAAGAAGGCGGAGCTATATCCCTTTTGTTGCAGAAATTGGGGGAAGCACTGGAAGTTTTTATTTTCAATTTCTGAAAACATGATGCTTTTTCCAGGAGGATTGGGCAAGCCACACAGAGTGGCAAACAGACCTTCCGTCGTGCGATGACCTCCTGCCAACATTAAATCCACATGAAGAGATTCGCGGCGAAGAGAGTTGAGGAAGGGGAGAACCTCTTGCTCTCCCACTTTTTTATCGACGTACACGCCCGGCCAGCCCTCAAGAAAAACGATCACGATATTGCCGTCAAAGTTTCCAACGGGCTGGGGGATGCCACGCCCCTGTTTCCAGGTTGCAAAGATCTCCGCTGTCGGAACTTCCGGTGGAATTTCAATGCGCTCTTTGCTCGATTTTTTTCCGGCAATGGCGGCCCAAACCATGCCATAAGCTCCATTCAGGGCGAGAGTTGCGCCCTTACTGCCACCGCCGGCGCGATAAGCCCAAGAGGGATCTTGCGGAATGCCTTCAAAGCCTCGGGCGAAGACCACTGTCACGCAGGCGACAAATAAAAAGGCTAGAGATCTTTTAAGCCAGCCCTGAACCGGACGGTAGCGAGGAGTGAAAAACTTGGCAACAAAGACGGCGCCTAAAAAAGCAAAGAGCGCTTGCAACCAATAGAGTTTGACCAGTCCTCCCAGAGAGCCGCGAATGGTGAGCAGATTGTAAATCTCATAGGAAATGTGGCGCCCTGACTCTTTGGCATAGAGAGCATCCACGGTGATAAAAGTGGTGTAGATAAAAAGCAGCAAGCCATTTACACGAGCGAAGGCTTTTTCTGACAAGGAAAAAATCAGAGCCCCGCCGTACAAAAGAAAATAAAAGAAGCTGCCGATAGCCAGATCAAAATGCCAGCCGTAAAGAAAGGGACCGAGGGTCCCATCAAAAGATTCCAGACGAGAAAAGTCCCAGAGATTTAAATACAGAGCCACGAGGGCTCTGAGGGCCATTCCCAAAATAACAAGACGGAGAATGTAGCGGGCTGAGGAGATGAGGAATCCCATCGACTCAATCAGTTCGGAGCTTCAGCGGGATTCGTTGAAGTCACTTTAGAGCGAGCTTCATTGCGCTGATTTTTCTCTTCGGCCTTTTCGACTTCCAAGATGTATTTTTTCGTTGCCGCCGGCAATTCATTCCACATGCGCAGAGCCAAGAAGAGTCCCATTATCGCAAAAGGGATCAAGAACAGAGGCCAGTAGTGCCAGTTTTTATGGGCCAGATAACCAATCGCCAGCGATTGAATACCGCTTCCCAAGTAAACGCAGCCGTCCACAATTCCCGATGCTGTCGCTGTCATCTTCTTGCCACCGAAATCCGCCGCCGCAGTTCCTGACATCAAGGAGTGCACCCCGATCACTGTCAAAGTGATCAGCACGGCGACGGTGCCGACGACGGTCGGATTCTTCATCAAGAAGAAGGCCATAAGCGCCAGTAGAATGATCATCAGGAAGTTGTTAATAGCTGCCGGAGGACCGCGACGAGATTGGAAGACTCGGTCAGAGATAATGCCGGCAGCAAAGCCGCCAAAGATCCCTGTCAAGCACAGGAGCAGACCCCAGTTTTTAATGAAGAATTGAGAGCCTTCATAGAAAACAGCGTCTTTGTCTTTCATTTCATGAGCGAAGACCAGATACCATTGCATGATGCCGTTTCTTAGAACACCCGATGTGAAATCCACCAACGCGATGGTGATCATAACAGGATTGGTAAAAATCTTTTTCAACATAAAGCCGATGGAGATCTTCAGGTTTTCATCGTTGTCAGCTTCAGAAGAAGCATCGGCGGTATCGAAGTCATCGAAGTTGGCATCTTTCGGAGAGTCCTTCAGTAAAGCCATGTCGATCAAGGCCCAAACGATCAACAAAAACGCGGGAATTGTAAACACCAACCAGGTCGCATTTGTGGTGCCGGTATCAATAGCGAAGACGTGCTGGATGAAGTTCTGGAAAGCCGTTCGTGGTCCTTCGATATTCAGCTTGGACGCTTCAACAATCGCCTGTCCCCAGTCAAAGGCGAAATAAACCCCGAAAGAAATCAGAGTTCCAAAAATGGCTCCAAATACACCGCGCTCACGCACATGAAACCAGTAAGCTTTGACTTTGATGATTGAAACCGCGCCATAACTTTGGAAGAACATGTTGAGAGCGTAGAGAACAGAGAATGCCAAAACCATATTGGTTTTGAGACGACCCATCAGATAGAGATAAGTCACGCCCCCCATTAACAAGTTCACAACAGAAGAGCCTAAGGCGGCGATGATGATCCCCTTCTTGCCGCCAATTTTATCAACCAAGGGACCATTGAGCAGGAAAGAGAAACCATAGGTGATTGTTCCCGCAGCGAAGATCAAACCAAATTGCTCTTTGGTCATCATATCGCCCATGGCATTCTTTGAAACATTCAAGTTGTAA
>JBCECD010000177.1:0-2302 GCA_039206745.1 Bdellovibrio sp.
GAATAGGCGCACATCCAAGGGAGCCAACGCAGATCAGAGCGCTTTTCAAAACCCTGAAAAATCTGCGTGAGCTCTGCAATCATCTCCGGGTTAAAGGCATTGCGAACCTCAGGACGATGCAATTTGACGTAAGCAACATGATTTAATTCCGTCACAACAACTGAAGACATAGATTACATCCTGAAAACACCTTGGGTCTTATCGCCCCAAGATTTGTTAAGACTGGCCGCGATCCCCAAAGCCAACACTCGGCGAGTATCAGCAGGATCTATAATTCCATCATCCCAAATACGAGCCGATGAGTAATAAGCTGAGCTCTCTTTTTCATATTTTTCCAAAGTGGGTCGCTTGAATTCCGCTTGTTCCGCGGAGCTCATGGTCTGCTTTTTCATCGCCATCTGATCAAGCTTCACGGTCAGCAAAACATTCGCAGCCTGCTCCCCACCCATCACACTGATTTTAGCATTCGGCCACATCCACATTTGACGAGGTTGATAAGCGCGACCGCACATACCATAGTTGCCCGCCCCATAAGAGCCACCGATAACCACAGTGAACTTCGGCACATGTGCATTCGACACCGCCATCACCATTTTAGCACCATGTTTCGCGATGCCTTCGTTCTCATATTTTTTTCCAACCATAAAGCCTGTGATATTCTGCAAGAACACCAAAGGAACTTCACGCTGTTCACACAGTTCAATAAAATGCGCTGCCTTCTGCGCACTCTCACTGAACAGCACGCCATTATTAGCAATGATACCGACAGGCATTCCCCAAATATGCGCAAAACCCGTCACCAAAGTTTTACCAAAAAGAGGTTTAAACTCATGAAAGCGCGAACCATCGACAATACGGGCGATGATCTCACGCACATCATAAGGAACCCGGCTGTCACGAGGGATCACGCCGTAAATTTCTTCCGGAGCAAAAAGAGGCTCTTCAAGGGGCAATGTCTTCAACTGCACCGCTTTTTTATGATTTAAATGCGCCACGATGGAACGAGTGATTTCAATTGCGTGAGCATCATCTTCAGCAAAGTGATCCGTGACACCACTCAGTTCGCAGTGAACCTGCGCGCCTCCCAGCTCTTGAGCATCAACCACTTCGCCGGTCGCCGCTTTAACCAATGGCGGGCCACCTAAAAAGATCGTGCCGTTGTCTTTCACAATCACCGTCTCATCACTCATTGCGGGAACATAGGCTCCACCTGCTGTACAAGAACCCATCACCACAGCAATCTGCGGGATGTTCGCCGCCGACATACGAGCCTGATTATAAAAAATACGCCCGAAATGATCGCGGTCAGGAAAAACTTCGTCTTGCATGGGTAAGAAGGCCCCGCCCGAATCCACCAGATAGATACAAGGCAAACCATTTTCAAAAGCAATCTCTTGAGCACGCAGATGTTTTTTAACGGTCATAGGGAAATACGTCCCCCCTTTGACTGTGGCATCATTAGCAACAATCACACATTCGGTGTTATGGATCACACCAATGCCCGTCACCACACCAGCGCCTGGAGCTTGACCTTCGTACATATCCCAAGCAGCAAGTGTCGAGAATTCAAGAAAGGCCGTTCCACCATCAACCAGACCTTCGATGCGCTCACGCGCGGTCATTTTTCCTCGCGCTTTATGTTTGCGAATGGCTTCATCACCTCCACCTTGCAATACTTGATTCACTTTTTGTCGCCAGTCTTGAACGATGGCGCGCATGGCTTCCGCATTGGCCTGAAATTCCGCGGATTGAGTCTCGAGATTGGTTTCTAACATTTCCATGAGGACCTTCTATTCCTTTTCACTTTGAACATTCAGTGCCGGTGTGTGCTGCAAGCTTAATTGCAAACGCAACTCTGCTATCGCCTGATCTTTGTCGTCAAACACTCTGATTTCAGCTTCGGTGGTCACTTCTCGTCTCTCTCGCAACTCAGAGAGAACCATTTCTCGGGTCGTCTCGGAAAGCTCCATGCGGACACGACACTCCTCCGCACAGGATTTTAAAAAGCTGGCTTCCATCTTGTGAACTTCTATCGAAAATTCCCCCAGAGGAGCATGCCTCATCCACAACATTTTCGCGGCCTCTGTAGCTGCCGTCACCAAAGCGCCTTCGTGCAAAGTCTGTCTCTCATTCAAGTTGCGTGTGCGCACAGGAATCACCATTTCCACATAAGTGTCTCCCAGCCGCGAAATACGCAAACCCATGCCGGCAGAAAAAGGCCTAATAATATCCATAGCATAACTTAATGCGGCATGCGAAGCCTTAGGAGAAACTTCTTCCAAAATAGCGGCCAGATCCGCCG
>JBCECD010000177.1:2312-4702 GCA_039206745.1 Bdellovibrio sp.
GCTCAAACGCAGACCTCGCTCTTCCAACTGAACTTTGATTTCATTCTTTGCGCTTTGAAACTGCTGGCGCAAACTTTGTTCAAGCTCAATTCCTTTTGACATTAACATTGTCAGCCACTGTTGGTTCATGAGATACCCTCTTTGGTTGAAATAATCGAAATATCATGCTCGTATAAGGATGTCAGTTTTATCACACTGAGTAAATAGAGAGAGGACTCTACAGATTAAGAAAATTGTGAGCCTAGTGGTTTTCATTGCAGCTCTAGTTTGGACCTGGAACGTTATTCATACTTCACAAGCAGTGGGCTTTGAGACGCATTCCGGCATTCAAGTCAAATTAGCGGAGATCATCCAAAACACTCTGACTGCAAAAAAGCCGGAAGCTCGTGATTTAGCGATTGTTCGCCTGTGGACGGAGACTTTGAACGACAATAAAGTGCGCGCTGTTTTTGCTTACAAGTTCAATGAGCCCGCTGAAGGTGGTGAGATGCTCGAACAAGTGATTGAGGGCGAGGCCGTCCTTCACCGCGAGCCTTCAGGAGACTCCAATGTCGATCGTTGGGTCTTGCAATCTGTAAAAACCACCAATGATATTGTTGTATTCACTGAGGGCTCTACGATCACTCCAGGCCCGGCGGAAGAGTCAGAGCCCAACTCTGAGCCTGCAGCGACTCACTAGTCGCATTGGATTTTCATGCCTATTCCAACACAGTTCATACAGATCGATGAAGAGGGTTATGGAGTCAGCCGCGAGGTGCGCATCCAGGACCCGCAAGTCGGCCAGGAACTGCTGCAAAATCTGCACTTCCATGAAGGCGGCACTCTTCTTTCCACAATAGGTCATGTTCCTGTTATCGTCGAAGCCTTTGACGAGCCCTATATAGCTCTGCAAGTTTCTGCTTTACCGCAGGAGGGTTCTGCCACCGAGTGGGAAATCAGCTTGCCCTATGGCCTGCAAGAGCGCTTCACTCTGGAATCGCTTTCTCTCGATGAGTGGGATCGCTTTCACGGCTACACTCTTCGCAAAATTCCCTTTGTCATGTCTCGCAAGGCCCAAGCTCATTTTTTTAATTTGCTTGAAGAGTTTGATGACGACTCCATCACCGACAAAGGCGTGCGCTATGAAGTTCCGTCCTACTGGCCTTCACGTCCCGAGCTAGGGCGAGAAAACTTCTGGAGCCAAATCTATCGCGACCAGGCAAATCCTGGATGGAATTTAGGTGGCCCTGCAGAAGCTCTCAAAGACATGCTACCACGCCTGAAGATTTCACGTTCACGCGTTTTAGTCTTAGGTTGCGGAGAGGGGCACGATGCCGCTTTTTTTGCACAAGCCGGTCATGTGGTTACAGCTGTGGATATCTCTCCTGTGGCTTTACAAAGAGCGCGCAATCTCTATGGCTCCATTCCTGATTTAAAATTCATAGAAGCAGATTTATTTAATCTGCCTCGTCAATTTGATCAGTCTTTCGATGTCATTTTTGAACACACCTGTTTTTGCGCTATCAATCCGAACCGACGCCAGGATCTCGTTAAAATATGGAATCGACTTCTGGTTCCGGGCGGGCATCTGATGGGAGTGTTCTTTACCTTTGAAAAAAGACAGGGGCCTCCCTATGGCGGCAGCGAGTGGGAACTGCGCCAACGGCTGAAAGCCTCCTATCAACCTATCTTCTGGGGACGTTGGCAGAAGTCTGTTCCCGGTCGCCAAGGCAAAGAACTTTTCGTCTATACCAAAAAAGGAGAATGAGATGCACATTGAGTTCACTCAAGCTGACTCCAGCCATATCGACAAACTGGTTCAACTGGTGAACTCCTCCTATCGTGGCGAAAGCTCCAAACAAGGCTGGACAACAGAGGCGGATCTCCTTGATGGCCAGCGTGTGGATGCGGAAGGGCTTCGCGAGTCTCTCAACAAAGGAGACTCTGTGGTGCTGATTGCAGAGGATGAGGATTCAGACACTTTACTCGGCTGTGTTCATCTCGAAAAACAGGGCCACAAATGTTATTTGGGCATGCTGACTGTGTCCCCTGACAAACAGAACAAAGGCCTGGGCAAAATGCTGATGACAGAGGCGGAAGCCTTCGCTCAATTCTGGGATTGCACCTCTATTTTTATGACAGTGATCTCCGTTCGCGAAGAACTGATTGCCTGGTATCAACGCCATGGATTCCGCGCCACGGGCGAAAAGAAAGCCTTTCCCTATGGTGATGAGCGCTTCGGTTTGCCACGCGTGAACTCTCTGGAGTTCATCGTTCTCGAGAAGAAAATTTAAGACCTCCATCTAGTGTAAAAGCACAAATATTTAAATATTCGTTTTTTACATATTAACATATCTTTTATACATTAAAAAAATTCTCACTTTGGGCGCATATTTTGCCTAGAAGGAGGG
>JBCECD010000178.1:0-4693 GCA_039206745.1 Bdellovibrio sp.
TCGAGCTCTGTCGGTGGTGGGTAGTCGAGAGCCCTGTTACGATTCCTTGCAATGGATGGAAAAAGAGCTGTCTGCTTTTTGCGAAGAGAAAAAACCTTTGATCGTAAGTGGGGGCGCGCGCGGAGTGGATCAGAAATCCCATGGCGTGGCCTTGCGGAAAAAACATCCGACTGTCGTGGTTTTGCCTTCAGGTTTGGAGAATATGTATCCAGGCACTTTATTGGAATGGGTGAAGCCTGTTTTAGACAGTGGCGGTTGTTTTTTAAGTGAATATGCTTTTACGCAGAGGATGCATAAGTATCTCTTTCATCACCGCAATCGCTTGATTGCGGCTTTGGGTGAGGCCACTTTGCTGGTGGAGGCGCGGCGAAGAAGCGGCACTCTGATGACCGCGAATCAGGCTGTGCAAATGGGAAGACCGGTGTGGGTGGTGCCGGGACATCCGCACGATGTGCACTTCTCCGGGAGCTTGGATCTTTTGTCAGAAGGCGCTTTGATGGTCCGCGATGCTCAAGATTTATCCATGTATTTTGGCGTTGAGAACATTTTGAAAAATGCGGACGCGGCAGGGATAGTGTCGCCGGAGCCGCTTTCTCACTATCCCTAGTGAGAGCTCTAAGTTGCCAAAATCCCTTAGAAAAAAATGAAATTATCTAAAAAAATCTTTTGCCTGAGCGCGGGATTGCACCTAACATTTGATCCAAGGGAGGGGCGATGTGGTCAAGGACGACCGTGGTAGTATGGATGCTACTGCATCGCTCTAATTTTAGTCCCAATTCCTTCTCAAAGATTCCATTCCCAGAACAGCAAAAATAAGATTCGGTGTCCAGATTGCGATGGCAACAGGTATAGAACCACTGCGCGCCAAGCCTTCCGCTGCGACATACAGAACCCAATAAAAAATAATCAGACCGATGCACATGATCATGCCACCGGTTTTAGCAGCACGTCTGTTGGTCTGAGTGCCCAAGCCGACGCCGATCATGGCGAACACGATACACAGCACGGTGATCGCCCAGCGTTTATGATATTCCGTTTGCAGAGTGCGTACCAGCTCTGGATCTTTGAGTGGCTCTTTCAGGCGACTTCGTACTTCCTGAAGGGTGAGGGAAGGAGGGGACTTGGCTTTCTCTTCCAGATTCAAGGGCTCTGTGAAACGCACGTCATAAGTGTCGAAGCTGATTTTTGTGTGAGTCAGACTTTGACGGTGAATCTCCCCGTGACGTAAATGCAGCAGCACGCTGTAACCAGGCTGTTGTGGATCCGGTACAATCTCTCCGTCACGGGCAATGATGGTCAGGGGAACATCGCCGGATTTTTCATCGTAGATAAAAACATTTTTAAGCAGGCCTTTATCTGAATCGACTTCATTGGCGTAGATCACCATGTCGAAAAAACCTTCTGACGAAAAGGTGCCTTCCTTGATCACTGCCGCCGCCTTAGTGCTGCCCAGGCGAGAGTAGAGAACTTCAAACTGACGATTGCCCCAAGGAGCAATATTGAAAGACATCTGTGCTGAAATAATGCCGACGAGGGTGGCTAAAATCAGAGCGGGCATGAGAAGTGTGGCCATCGGCAGGCCCGAGGCTTTCATGGCCACGATCTCTGAATCTTGACTGAGGCGTCCATAGGTCAGAAGGACGGAGAACAGCAGAGCCATGGGGAACAAAACCGGCAGCAGGGAGATGACCACATAGCTGATGATTTCTCCAATCGTCAGCAGAGTCACGCCATGGACCAGAGCAAACTCTGTCAGGCGCAGGACCTGAAACATGAGAATGATCGATACAAACACGAGCAGACCCAGAATAAAACTCGGGAGCATTTCGAAAAAGATATACTGAGCGGCTTTTTTTCCCTGAACAATACTCAACCGGTGGTTCCCCCTGTCAGGCTGTCATTTTAGACGGAGTGAGGGGGCAAGTCATTGGGCCCATAGTCTAGGATCACGCTCGGGTTGACCCCGAGGGTCCCTTACAAGAGAATGGGGGGATGAGTAAGATTCTTCTTGTATACGAGGACTATGCCGACCTGATGGCTGTGGAAAGCGCACTGAAAAAAGTGGGCTTCGATGTTCTCGGTCTTTCCAGCGAATACTCTGTGGCAGAACAGGTTTTGGCTTTCAATCCGGAGTTGGTGATTGGCTCGGGGCGCGGCGGGAAAGTCAGCTCTCTGGGGGTTGGCAAACGGCTGAAGGAGATGTCCCGGTGGCAGGGGAAAGCCATTTTGATTTTTCCCGCTCATTTTCATCCCGAAGCTCAGGATTTGATTCGTATTCGCGTGGATATGGTTTTAGAGGCGCCGGTGCCTCTGGTGCGCTTGGTGCAAATTGTGGGACGTGTCTTGGGTGTGGATGAATCCGTTCTTTTAGAACGCTATAACAGGGCTCTGCAAAGTGAGGGCTCTGCGCAAGAGCCTAGCAATTTATCTTCTCTTGGCTCGCATCGTTTTACGACAGATGAAGAGGCTATTTATATCAAGGGATCCTCTTCGGATCCTCATCGGCGTGATAATTTTCCTTTGCAACCGGAACGAGTTTCTGATGATGAGACGGGGCCCGCCTCTTCTCGCAGCATGGCCTTTCGCTTTGGCGACCGGGTCACCAAAGTGCAGGGGGGATCTGAGAAGGCTTCCTCTGGCGAGGACAGCGAGTTCTCAGATGTGGATTTGAAAGCCTTGGAGGCCGAGTTGCTCGGTGGGGGTGTGCCTCCCGTCGAGAGAGTGGAGTCCTTCGAAGTGGAACCAACTCCTCTAGTGGAGGAGTCAGAGCCGGCTGTCCGCGAGGTTGGCAGCGAGCCTGAAGCCGTGGAGTCCGAAGAGGATGCTGCCGCCATCGAGGTTGCGCGCGGAGTGGTGGAGGAATCTTCTTCGGAGGATGGTGTTGTTGAGTCTGAGCTCTCAGCGAGTCTCGAACCAGAAGTTCCACAGGATATTGTTTCCGCATCGGATTCTGTATCAGCAGAGGAAAGTGAAGAAGAGGCTTTACGGCGAAAGGCTCAACAAGAACTTCTCATGTCAGAGCTGGAACTCCATGATCGTGTCTCAAAGTACAACGCGATTGTGGCGGATGTGAAGGTCGCTCCAAAAAGCACGGTCACAAGAGTGGAGGCGCGTCGTCGTCTGAAGCAGATGTCAGAAGATTGGGATCCTGAAAACCTCAAGAAACTCGACGAGTTGCGTAGGGAATTTGTGAAGGGACTTTTTAAAAAGTAAATGCTTCATCCCATGCCCTTGACGAGAGGCATTTTGATGTTCACATTAACAGTCAGAAGACTAGAAAAGACGGAGGCCGTTCATGGGCACATTTACAAAAGCAGTCACTGATACATCGTTTGAAACAGAAGTTCTGAATTCTTCAACCCCAGTTCTTGTGGATTTTTGGGCTGAATGGTGTGGCCCTTGCCGTGCTCTGGCGCCAAAACTAGAAGAGGTCGCTCAGGAGCTAGGAACTAAAGTGAAAATTGTTAAGGTGAATGTCGATGAAAATCCTGGCACTCCTGGGAAGTATGGCATTCGTGGTATTCCTGCGATGCTGCTCTTCAAAGGCGGCAGCGAGATAGGTCAATTGGTGGGCAACCATCCTAAAGATGCTATCTTGGACTTCTTAAATAAAAACGTATAGTAGTTTATTTAGAGGGAAATTCAATTACAGAATTGAAATTCTCATGTAAAGAATTTCCGCTCTGGGAATCTAGTTCTGACTTCCATGGACATTCTCTCTCGGTCAGGTTATACCTGCCTGACCGAGGCCGATGTGAAGACGAAAGCGCAAACTCTGATAAATCATGAAATGATAATTCCGACAGACCTTGAGGCTCGATTCAAAAGAGTCTCAAAGGTTATAGCGATGCTTTTTTCCTCAGAAGGTTTGTATCGCACGGCTTATTTGCATGGTCTGCCCTTATACTCTAAGTTGACGAATGCTGAGCAGGTTCAGGTGTATTCGTATATAAAGTTTTTCCATGACCTGTGTTTGGATCAAATGGGAGAGGCGCTCACTCTTCAGGACAGTCGTAATTTTTTGTGGCGCGCGTTTATCAAATTAGGTTTGAGCCCGGAGCCACACTTCTTTGAGAACTTTAGGGACGATCATATTGTCGAGATGCACTCTCGCTCAGGAGCTGTCCTGTTTCGCAACCTCAAGTTTTTTGAATACTGCTCTTACTCATTTGAAGAGCTTTATACCCAGGCGCCAACTACGCTCTTTGAGTTTTCTCGGGATACCGAAGTTTTTTTGGCTCCTCTGAAAGAAAAGATTTTTCAGGGAACTCAAGAATTCAGGGAAGTGAGGCTTTCTTATGACTGGAAGGAAAAGAGCTCCATGGATAGTTTGGAAGTCCAATGCGAGGTGGAGTTCATGCATCCGTTGTATTCTAAGGGTGACAAACGGGAACCGGCAGCGGTAATTTTATTAAAAAGACAAAGTTTGTTTGGTGACAGAGGAATGTAGGAAGATATGGACGCGTTAGGATTGAATCTGGCTTTTGAACCCCAACTTGATATAGATCTGTTGCGACAGGATCCAGAGACCGATGGTTTACTAAAAGCCCTATCGGCCTTTGCTCAGACTTTAGCTCTTTATGGCTACAAGGTTTCTATTGCATCTAAAGAAGCTTTGCAAAAGTTGCCGCACATTTCGACGGCACGGAAAAGAGAAATCAAACATTACTACGAGTTGTGGAATCAGTGGATT
>JBCECD010000179.1:0-4693 GCA_039206745.1 Bdellovibrio sp.
GGCATGATTTTTCTTTTGGTGCGGATCGCAAGGGAGATCTGCGTTTTTTGGAAGAATACTGCGCCCAAAAAAGCATCCGCCTGATCATCATTCCGCCCTATCAGTGGCAGGGTACGATTGTCTCTTCTTCGCGGATTCGTGAACATTTAAAAAGCGGCGAGGTCGAGAAAGCGAACGAGCTTTTAGGGCGTATTTATTATCTGCGGGGCCACGTCGAAAAGGGTTTTCAGCGCGGGCGCACGATTGGTGTGCCGACGGCCAATATTCATCCTGATGTGGAGTTTATGCCTCGTTTGGGAGTGTATTGCACTTGGACTCGGGTGGGAAATCACCGGCACCCTTCCATCACCAACATCGGCGTGAATCCAACCTTTCATGAAGCAGGCCAGAGTCCGATCAAAATTGAAAGTCATATTTTTGATTTTGACGGGCAGCTTTATGGTCAAGAGGTCGAAGTCTATCTTCTTCACTTTGTACGTGATGAGCGCAAGTTCTCGGGTGTGGAGGAGTTGAAGCAACAGATCCTTCTCGATATTCATGATGTGCGGAGATACTTCGATGGCGTCCTCTAAAATTATTGAATTTCGTCGTGAGGGTCTGAGTTTTTTTACCAAATATCTGGAGTTTCTTTCACAGCAAAAAGGTTGGGGATGGCAGTTTGAAGTTCATCCTCAGTATGCGCCTGAACTGATGAAGGGGGCTTTGGCAGTGAAGGTGGATTTGCCTTTGTCGGATGAGATTCTCCCGCAGCTTGCGGTTTTGCCCACATTGGTGCGCAGTCTGCAATGTTTGGATTCTTTTTTTTATGAAGATAATAAATGGTTTCCGCGGCTGCTTTTGCATGAAGCCTTGCGTGAGGTTTTGGTTCATGAAGCCAATGATCTCGATACGCGTGCCCCGGCATTTATTGTCGGTGAAAACGAAGAGGCGCGGATTTCTTCGGCGGTGGCTGCTGAAATTGGAGTGAGTGAAATTTTTCTGGTGGGAAAAAAAGAATCTCTGCGAACTCAGTATGAAATTTTATCTCGCTCTCAGATCGGCATCCACTTTCATACCTTGTCACCGGAGGATTTGACTTTGCAGGTTTTCAGCGCGGGCATCGCGATCAATGCGGTGGATCTTTCCGAGAAAAAAAATCTTCTCACGGATCTTTCTTATTTCAATTACATGAAAGGTTCGGGATATGTTTTGGATTTGAACATGTTACCGGTTCATAACCTTCTGCTCGAGGAGGCTCAAAGAGCGGAACTGCGAGTGTTACCTCCGCTGTTGGTGGCGGTCACCCTGACCCGCATGTGGTTGCGGCGTTTGAAAGTCTCACCTGACCTTTCGTCCAAGGAAATAGAGGAAAGCTGGAAGTTGTTTTTGAAACAAAACTCTTCCTCGGTCTAGTTACAAAAAATGGCACCCTGAAGTAAAGTAAGTCCAGGGGAGCCAAAATGTCTTCACTCAAAATTGGTGAAATATTAGTTAAGCAAGGTTTGCTGAAACCTGATCAGTTTTCTCTTGCTGTTGAAGAACAGAAGAAATCCGGTTTGAAGTTCACCAATGCTGTGATTCAACTCGGATTTTTGAAAGAAAATCAGATTCTTCGTGCATTGGAGAAACACTTTGGTGTGCCCGGTGTGGAAGTGAATACTTTTGAAATTGATCCTACTGTTATTTCTTTGATCTCCAAAGACATCTGCGAAAAAAACACTTTGATTCCTCTGCAAAAGGCTGGAACGACTTTAGTGGTGGCCTTCGCGGACCCCAGCAATATTATCGTCAAAGAAGATCTGCGCTTTATCACTCGTTGCCGTATTCAAGCGGTGGTAGGAACTGAGAGCGCCATTGTTTCGGGTATTGAGAGATACTACGGTGGGATCAGCACTAAATCTTTAAACTCTATGAATGCTGAGGCGGACGAAGAGTTTTCTGTCAATGCTCCCACCGCAGAGGTTATTGACCAAGACGGTCCGATGGACGACGCTCCGATTGTCAAATTTGTGAACTCGATTTTGTCCGATGCTATTCGGAAACGGGTTTCGGATATTCATTTTGAACCCTATGAAAAGAGATACCGCGTGCGCTTCCGTATTGATGGAAACTTGGTCGAAGCCACGGCTCCGCCAGCCGGAACGGGCGCAGCGATCGCCTCACGGATTAAAATTATGTCCAAACTGGACATTGCCGAAAAACGGCGCCCGCAAGACGGACGTTTGAAAGTGCGCACCACGAAGGGAAAAGAGATGGATTTCCGGGTGAGTGTGCTGCCGACTCTGTGGGGTGAAAAAGTTGTTCTGCGTCTGCTCGATAAATCCAATCTGCAATTGGATATGACCAAGTTGGGATTTGAAGAAGACGATCTGAAGCTCTTTAAGTCGACAATCAATTTGCCGCAAGGGATGGTTTTGATCACGGGTCCGACAGGATCTGGTAAGACAACAACAATCTATTCAGCTCTGGCCGAGCTGAATCAGTCAGATGTGAATATTTCCACAGCTGAAGACCCTGTCGAGTTCAACTTGGAGGGGATCAATCAGGTGCAAATGAATCCTGATATTGATCTGACTTTTGCGGCGGCTTTGAAGTCCTTTCTGCGCCAAGACCCCGACATTGTCATGGTGGGGGAGATCCGGGATTTGGAGACGGCGGAGATTTCTTTCAAAGCGGCCTCCACGGGACACTTGGTTGTGAGCACTCTGCATACCAATGATGCACCTTCCACGGTCATTCGTCTGACGGAAGTGGGAGTGGCTCCTTATATCATCACCTCGACCGTGAATCTGATCGTGGCCCAACGTCTGGTTGGAAAAGTCTGCGAGAGCTGTAAAGCCCCTGTCGAGGTCCCCGCTCAGACTCTGCTTAACTTAGGTGTGATTCCCGCCGAAGTCGGCGATTACAAATTATTCCGGGGTAAAGGCTGCGCCAACTGTAACAATACAGGCATCAAAGGCCGGGCCGCAATTTACGAATTGATGTACATGAATGAGAAAATGAAGGAAGCCATTTTGAAAGGCGCTTCCACGGGACAACTGCGCTATTTGGCGCGTGAACAAGGGATGCGCACCTTGCGCCGAAGTGCTTTGTTAAAATTAAAAAGAGGCATCACGACAATTGAAGAAGTGCTCAACGCATCAGTGAAGGATACATAATGAGTTTGACGGAACTTCTCTTGCAGGCCAAGGCGAAAAAAGCGGAAGAATTTCTTTTTATGGTGGGCAGTGAGCCCAAAATTCGTCTGTTCTCAGGCTGGGAGTCTCTGCGTGAGTCACCAGCTTTGATGACAGAGTGGAATTTATTACAGCAGAGTTTTCTCAGCACTCAGCAAAAATCCGTGCTGGATGCGGATGGTTCCGTGCAGGGTGAAGCAGTTTTTGAGAGCGTCAGAATTGGTTTCTCTTTCTTTCAACACGGTTCAACGATGAAGGCCGTTCTCGATATGGATTTAGACGGGAGTAAGCAGGATATTCCACTGCCGCCTTCCCTGATTGAAAGCTGTCAGCGCATGCGCGGACTGGTATTGCTATCTGGTCCCGGTGAGGCCGGGCAAGTCTGGGCCTTGCACCGTCTTCTGCAAAAATTAAGTGAGGAAAAAGATTTTGCCGGTGTGATCTTCTCCCGCAAAACTTTTCCGCAGGTTCGAGAGAAGAAGGCCTGTTATCTTTATCACAATGGTGAATTTGCTTCGACGACAGAGCAGGAAGCTCTGATGGCGGGTGTCGACATGGTGGTCTTTGATGGCTATGCCGATGAGGAAAATTTTTTAAAAGCTTTGTCGTGGGCTGAGCAAGGGTTGTTCGTGATTTACTCAGTGAAGGCCCCTTCTGTGACCAACGCTCTAAGAAGATGTCTGTCCGTCGTGCAGGATCGTTTCGGCAGTCATGGTGCCCCTCGCTTTGCCGAAGTTCTCAACTTGGCTGCGGGACAATATCCAGTGATGGGTTTGTCAGGGGAGCGTATTTTTGCTCATGAGGTTTTATTGATGAAGCCGCAGGTGCGAACTCTGTTGGCAGAAGAGAATTTAAAAAGCGTGGATGCTCTGATGTCGCAGGCCACAGAGGGTTCTGGTATCCTGACGTTGAATCAATCACTTTTGCAGCATTTGATTCGCCGTCGTGTGGATATCAAGACGGCATTTGAAATTTCAAGAGATCCAGACAACCTTGATCAACTTCTTAAGAAGGTAGGTATCTAAAAATGGCAAAGTTTCAGTATCAGGCAAAAAATCCTGCAGGACAGATCATTCAGGGCGAGATCGAAGCGGCCAGCCAACAAGAGGCGGTAGTGCGCTTGCGCGCACAGCAGTTGGTTCCTATACGTATTGTGCAATTTGGTGCTTCCCGATCTTCCGCAGGAAAAAGTGCAAGCCTCTTTGCGGCCCGAGTGAAGGGCAAAGACTTACAGGTTTTCACGCGCCAATTTGCAACCCTGATCAACGCTGGTATTCCTGTGGTGGATTCTTTAAAAATCTTGTCAGAGGGATTGCGTCCCGGTTTGCTGAAAGAGGCTTCGGCTCAGGTAAAAGGCTCCATTGAAAGTGGACGCCGTCTTGCCGACTCCATGGCTCAAGTGCCGAATGTCTTTGATAAATTGTATGTGAATATGATCCAAGCCGGGGAAGAAGCCGGTATCTTGGATGGTATCTTGAATCGTCTGGCTCTCTATATGGAGAAATCAGAAAAACTAAAAAGTCAGGTCAAGGGTGCCT
>JBCECD010000180.1:0-2078 GCA_039206745.1 Bdellovibrio sp.
AATTCTGCGGCTTGCTCCGAGGCCACCTTCGGCGCCGGAGTGCCATCATAGGCTTGAGTCATCAACGAAAAAGAAATGAGAGCCGTCGCTAACAGCGCCACTCTCATTGTTCTCATGTTCGCAACAAGACTCATTTTTTGCATTATAAATCCCTAATTATTGTGCTGATTTTGCGAACTCAGCGACTTTTGCAGGATCATCTTTAGATTTATTTTGAGTAATAGAATCAACGTATGCGATCAAGGCCCAACGATCTGCTGGCTTAAAATGCGCATAAGATGCCATCGAAGAGCCCTTGATACCGTTTTGCAAAACTTTATAGTGAGCGATCATCCCCTCACCTTGAGTCCATTTGCCTTCGATAAGATTACGCGGCTTCGGATTCAAACCTGCACCCGCAGCACCATCACCCTTACCCTCGTTACCGTGGCACATTGCACAGTTGGTCAGATAAAGTTTGTGACCGTAGGCAACGAGCTCAGGCGTGGAAACCCATGGCTCTTTAACTTGAGTGATATCAAATACAGGAGCCGCGCCCTCGGCAGCAGGAGCATTGGGATCTACTACATTTTCTCCCAAGTCTACACCTCTGTTGATTGCAACGAGATAGAAGAAAAAGGCAAAGCAGAACACCATTGAGAAGGTGAACGCTAATAAGCCAGCACGATTATACTCATCTTTATTTTCAGACATAGGTTGGCACTCCCTAGGGGACGCATAATAGTTTTGTCATAATATTGTAATGTATTGTTGATAACTAACTTAAAACGGGGAGGTCGGCAACAAATTAAGCCGACCCCGTTGAGATACTTGAATTCCGCCGCAAAGAGTCGAGGCAAAGTTAGAAAAGAAACTCACTAGCGATATTGACGAATTTTTCAGGGGCTTCAACGTTCGAGCAATGTCCCTGACCTTCGACTACTTTGAATTTTCCATTCGGAATTAGTTTTGCAAGAGCTTCCGAAGCGGCACGAGGCAAGAGGTTATCATGCTCGCCATGAAGAACCAAAACGCCGCTCTTAATTTTAGCAACGTCAGCGCGACAATCAAATCCATCAAGGGATTCAAGCACCCAGTGACCCACAGTTTTCACCGCATGAAATGCATCTTCAACGATCACATTTTTGAAAAATTCTGACTCGGGATTATTATTATGAATCGTAGATCCAATAACCACCGCCGTTAGATTTTTATCCTCTTTCATTTGTTGAAAAGCAGCGATCATAGAGCGATCAAAAGTCACTCCTTGTGCGCCAACAGGGTCCAGCAAAACTCCTTTTGCAAAAAGCTCTGGCGCTCTTGCCATCATCAAAGCCGCAATCAATCCCCCGGTTGAATGTCCAACGACATGAACCGGACCACGATTGAGTTTTTTTAGAACAGCAATAAAGTCCTCAGCAAATAAATGCATATCGACTTCACTTAAATCTTTCGGGGGAGTGCTCTTGCCACAACCTCTGAATTCGCCATAAATCAAAGCACCTTTGAGATTTTTCCCAGCCGCTTTCTTCGCCCAAACCTCTTCAGCTGGATACCACCAGCGATTAGAGGCCAAGTTACCGTGAATAAAAAAAGTGTCGTGAGGAACCAAGCCCTCTTTCACTTCATAATTAATCATTCGCGACCTACCTTGATCTCTTCATCCCCATCACGAACTTCTCCGTGAAAAGGATAACCATCAAAGCTACGACCTTGGAATAATTTCTCGTTACCTTTTAAAATTTCATAAACCCAAGCTGATGTGAACTTCGGCACGAACTCCACCATTTTATGTTCAGAACCTTTTACAGTAAGACGACTCGCTCGAGCTTCAACTGGCACTGCACTCCAGTACTCTTCTAAAACATCAGCACCAATGTACTGATCCATACCTGCAACCATCAAGTGCAGAGATTTTTTAGGCAGAGATGCTGTCCAATCCACAGGACGCGCCTTACGCACGCCTTGAACCAATCTGAAAGTGGCCTCAAGTTTGAAAGGATTTTCTAAAACGATAGGTTCAGCTTGAGGGTAAGTCGCATAGACAATTTGGCGAAGATAGAAATCATAAAGCTCATCGTCTGTGTACTGATGAAAAG
>JBCECD010000180.1:2088-4619 GCA_039206745.1 Bdellovibrio sp.
GGAACATCTGGCGAGTGGCCCAGATCTGCGCCCGAATCCATACATCTTGTCCTTCCAAAGGACGAGTAAAGGGCGCCATTAAGATGAGATTTTTCACCAGCGATGGATAAGCGACGGCAAAGCCTGCGGCTATGCCGCCGCCATAAGACAGCCCAGCAATATTATAAGGGCCTTTAATATCTAAAGTATCTAAAAGTGATTTCAGATCATCAATCTGCTCTTCATAAGAGATGGAACCTAAAATCGGAGCATAACGAAGGAGAGTTTGTCCCTGTCCATAAAAATCATAGCGTAAAACTCCAACACCTTGTTCCACCAAAGATGTTACGAAGTTATCCCACTGACGAGTGCTGTAGGTGAGGCCATTTAAAAGAATAACTGTAGGTTGAGAATCCTTAGGGGGAACGTAATCAACATAAAGATCGCGAGTTCCGGCATCCCGCCCTCGATGGATTGTTACAAAACCCCGAACTGCCTCCGCAGCTGCAAAAGCCTCTAAAGTAACAAACAAAGATGAAAACACGAGAATACAAGCCGACACCCACTGCTTCATAACGCCCCCTCAGGCTATGGTTTATAGAACAATTCCACCATCAACACTCAAAGTAGTGCCGTTAATATAGCGTGCCTGCTCACTTGCCAAGAATAAACATGCATTTGCAATATCTACAGTCTCGCCTAGCGTCGCAACTGGCACTTTGGCAGCCATACTATCGAGGACTTCTTTCGGCATTGCTTTTGTCATTGCCGTTAAAATAAACCCGGGGGCAATAGCGTTTGAAGTGAAACCTTTGCGGCCCAATTCTTTTCCCCAAGTTTTAGTCATGCCGATCACACCCGCTTTTGCTGCAGAGTAGTTAGTTTGACCGAAGTTGCCATATAATCCAACTACAGAGGAGATATTAATAATACGTTTATTTGTGGAAGCTGTGTTGAATTTTTCGAGCAAAGTTTTTGTGACATTGAAAAGACCTGTAAGATTGGTGTTGATAACAGCATCCCAATCCTCAGCCGCCATTTTCACAAAAGATTTATCACGCGTGATTCCTGCGTTGTTCACAAGAATATCCACAGCCCATGGCAAAGAAGCCGCTGCTTTAGCAACAGACTCCCGGTTGGTTACATCTACTTGCGCAAGATGCACCTGAGAAGAGTATTGGCTCAATTCAGCCTTTGCCGTCTGCAAAGCCTGCTCTGAGTAATCCCAGATAGAAACATTTCCGCCCGCAGCAAGAAAGTCATGAGTGATTTGAAAGCCGATACCAGAAGCACCTCCGGTAACGACAGCATTTTTATTTTTGAAGTTGTATTGTACATTTGTCATAGCGAAGGGCTTACCTTGGTTAACGGGGGGGCCGTCAAAGGAATTCGCTTTTTCGCCCCGTGAATAGAGCAAATGCACTATATTTCTTTTCTTGCCAAATATCGAAAAATGCTTTGTACATGAGCGAAATCGCAAAGGAAAGAACCATGAAAACAAGAACAGCGACAATCGTGGGAACAGGAATGTATGCGCCCGAGCGCGTTATCCCCAATCAATACTTCAATGACCTCTACAAAAAAGACATCGGAACATTTCTTGTTGAACAAAGAAATATTCGTGAACGCCGCTGGATGCGCGAAGATCAACGCACTTCTGATCTCATTATTCCCGCTGCCGAAGAGGCCATGAAAAATGCCAAGATCACAGCTAAAGATCTCGATTTGATCATCATCTCCACAGACACACCAGACTATCTATCTCCGTCAACAGCCTCCGTTGTCGCCTATCGTATGGGCGCAACAAATGCCGGCACTTACGATATCAACACAGCCTGCGCTGGTTTCGTTGTCGGTTGCGACATCGCTTCCAAATACATCGCGGCAGACAGCAAATATAAAAATATCCTCGTCGTAGGTGCCTATGCCATGAGTAAATATCTCAACTTCGACGACTATAAAATTGCTTCTCTATTCGCTGATGGCGCAGGCGCCGTTGTACTTCAGCCAGCTCAAGACACAAAGGGCTTCCTGGATAGCGAGATGTTCACTGACGGGCAATACCACGATTATATGGGCATCTACGCCGGGGGCTCAGCTCAGCCTATCACTCATGAAGTGATCGAGAAAAAGGGACATCTATTGGCCTTCCCCAAACGCATTCCCCCTGAAACCAACGGAATTCACTGGCCTCGCCTGACTAACATTTTGTTAGAGCGCCTGAATAAAAAGCCCATGGACATTAATCACTTTTTCATTACACAATTTAATGTACAAAGTATTTACGAGACTCTGGATAAACTCAATCTTCCGCGAGATCGTGCTCACTATGTTATGGATCGTTTCGGTTACACAGGCTCTGCCTCTATTGGTATGGCCATTGCCGATGCTGCTCGCCAAAAGAAAATGAAAAAAGGCGATTTGGTCTTCATGTTGGGCTCTGGTGGTGGCATGAGTATGGCTGCTTTGGCTCTGGAGTGGGGATACGATACATAGGTTTGTGAAAAGGGGGATTTATGGAATTAGATTGGCTCAAACGTTGGAAGCTGTAC
>JBCECD010000181.1:0-4603 GCA_039206745.1 Bdellovibrio sp.
TCGAAACGCTTCAAAGAAACTTTTGATTTAGTGAATGATCGTTTCACTCGTGTTTTCCCGGTTCTCTTTGGCGGTGGTGAAGCGAAGCTGGAGTTGATCGAAGATCCTGAGAAGGGCGAGATGGGGATTGAAATCATCGCACGTCCCCCAGGTAAAAAAATGCAAAACGTTTCATTGATGTCAGGGGGAGAAAAAGCTCTGACAGCAGTGGCGCTGGTGTTCTCGATCTTCTTGGTAAAACCTTCTCCTTATTGCTTGCTGGATGAGGTTGATGCGCCATTGGATGACGCCAACGTTTTCCGCTTCAATGACTTAGTTCGTGAAATGGCGAAACGCTCTCAGATTATTGTGGTGACTCACAACAAGCACACCATGGAAGTGGCTGGAAAGCTCTATGGAGTGACGATGCAAGAGCGTGGAGTCTCGACGATGGTATCGGTCTCGTTACAGGATATTCACTAGAGACTGTATAAAAGTTCGGCGAAAAACAGGTCCTTTTCCCTGGACTTTGTTATGGATGTCTGGGCTTTAGACAGTCTCGAGGAAAGAAAAACACAGACCTCTCCGGTAGAACCATAGACATCGCACAAACCCCTGCTATCCTTGAGGGATAGGTGGGGTGCGTCTTTTATGTCTTTTAACTATAGTAAAAATAAAGAACATGGTTCTCAGGACAGTTTTTGGACGTCTTATTCGGATTTGTTTTTAGGCCTCAGTACTATTTTTCTCTTGCTTTACGTCACGGCAAGCTTGAGGACGGGAACTGAGGGTCTGCGCAATCAGGTTGAGAATCAAAAGCTTTCCATGAAAGTGGAAGAACTCGAACATCAATTAAAGATGTATGAGTCTGTCAAAAATGAGTATTTAGAAAATCAAGCTCCTAAAGATGAGATGCAAGAGTATACGGAGTTGATGGATAAGCTCACACTGTTGCAAGAAGATGCGAAGTCTGAAAAAGAGAAGTTGATTCAAACTGCTTTGGAAAATGAGAAGAAAGTAAAAGCATTGAATAAGTATCAGCAAATGGTGCGCAATGTTTTGAATGCCAACAAAATGGCAAAAGCCAAAATCATCAATCGTGATGACTTGATCAAAGAACAAGATGTGGAGATCGAGAGCCAAGAAGGTCAAATTGTTGAGCTCAATAAAGATATCCAGTCGAAAAAGCATTTGATTGCTCAGGGTGAACAGAGAATTCAGGACACTGAAAAGTTATTGCAGAAGAGGGTGGCAGATCTCCGTCAAGCTTATAAAGCAAATAAGATGACGAAAGCTTTGTTCGAAAAGAAGATGGCACAAGCTCGTCAGGAGACTCAGAAAAAAGTCGATCAGTTGGCACAGACCAATGCACAATATGAATCCCAATTGCAACAGGCTAGTCATCAATTGGGCAACCTGCAGGGAGAGCTGGCGAAAACTCAAGGTCTTCTCGATCAAAAGGAAGGCGAAGTTGTCGGACTTTCTGGTCAATTGGCCAAAACCAAAGAAGAATCTCAAGCGAGAGTGGCTTCTTTGCAGGCGGGTATAGAGAGAGAAAAAGCTCTGGGAGCAGCTGGAGTGGCGCGAGAAAGAGCCCTTGCAGCTGAGAGAGCGGCTGCTTTACAGGCAGGTATAGAGAGAGAGAAAGCCTTGGCTGCTGAGCGAGCGGCGGCGTTGGAACAAGGTTTTGCTAAAGAAAAGGCAAACCTGAAGGGACAGTTGAGTGCGGCTCATGGTCAATTGAATGCAACACAAGGACAATTGGCTCAGGCTAAAGCCGAGATCGAAGCGCGTAAATCTGTAGCAAAAGAAATTCAAAAGGGTTTCGCCAAAGCCGGAGTTAAAGCAGATATCGATATGGAAACGGGAGATGTGATTTTGGATTTCGGTCAAACTTACTTTGACAGTGGATCCGATCGCTTAAAGCAGGAGATGAAAGGTGTTTTGGAAAAAGCCATGCCGGTTTATTCTCAATCTCTTTTTGGCAATCCCAAGATCTCAGATAAAGTTTCGGCGGTGGAGATCGTAGGTTTCGCATCTCCCACGTATCAAGGGCGCTATGTTGATCCGAGTAGTAATAAGCCTGCGGATAAAGAAGCCATCAAGTACAACATGGATTTGAGTTATCGTCGTGCGAATTCGATATTCACATATTTGCTGGATGAGAAGCAAAATGGTCAGTTTGAACATCAGAAAGAGCTGCTGGCTTTGATGAAAGTTTCAGGACGAAGCTTTTTGGAGGTTATGAAGGTGCAGAACCGGAATGTGGCCACGGCTGCGGAGTTCTGTAAGCAGAATGACTGTAAAAAAGCTCAAAGGGTTATTATTCGTTTTAGTATGGATCAAAAAAAATAAAGAGGTGGTGAGTTGTGTTAATGAAGACGTTTGCAGAGTATTTTATTATAGGTCTGCCCTTCGCCATGGGGGCTGTGTTCTTAGTCGGTCTTTTCTTCAGGTCGATGATCTATTATACCGTTCGTCGACATGAGTGGTTCGCTAAAGAATTTGAAAAAAGAGTGAACCGATTCATCGAAGGGGAAATTCCTGGTAAGGCCCAGAATGTGTCTTTCTATGTGCTCTCTAAAAAGATCTTAGAAAGAACTTATTACGAAATCTTTGAAATTCGTGATCGTATGAAACGCCGACGTCCTGACTCTATCATGGCGACGAGCGATCGCATCTTTTTGATTCGTCAAGGCTGCGCATGGTTAGTGAAAGATATTTTGAAGCAATTGAAGTTTTTGAAATGGAATGATGGCAACCCTAAGCTGCTGAACATCACTAAAGCCACTTTGCAACACAATCCCTGCTTCAACCGCGTTTTTGGAATTCTGCCAATGGCGGGTTTGAATGATTTGATCTCGATCCTGCCTGGTCTGTTCGTGGTAGCCGGGATCTTGGGAACTTTCATCGGTATCGCGGGTGGTTTGCAGGAATTGGGAACGATGAATCTGCAAGATCTGGAGAATACAAAAAATATCATGGATCGCTTCCTGCATGAGATCTCTTTTGCGATGAAGACTTCGATCTTTGGTATCATCTTCTCTTTGCTGTCACATGTGACAAACACGATCCTCTCTCCGGAGAGATCCTATGTTTCCATGGTCGACCGTTTTGAGAGTGCTTTGGATTTGTTATGGTATCGCAGTGATAACAATGAATATCCTGCACACGAAAAACCTTTCGATGAGCATCGTGATGCCGTGGAAGCACTTGCTGAAGATGCTTTGAATAAGGAGATTAGCAAGGCACCGGTGGTTGCCCGAGGAGCCTAGTTGAACAAATTTATTGTCACAATCCAAAGGAAGGAGCAAGTCGTTAGCCGTGAAGTGAATAAGGATTCATTTACGGTAGGCCGCTCTTTGGACTGTGACATATCTTTGAACGACACTCACGTGAGCCGGGTTCATCTTGTGGTGAACCGGCGCTGGAATCAGATCTGGATCGAAGATAAAAACTCCTCAAATGGAACCTTCATTAACGGCACCAAAATTGTTCAGGGTACGCCGGTCAATGTGATCCTCACGGATAAAATCCAGTTGGGGCGTTCAGAATATATTTTAACTATTGATATACCGGTCGAGGAGATGGAAGAACCTGTTCCCGAGCCCCCGGAACCGGAAGAGCCCGAGGCGCCGGTAATTGAAGACACCATTGCCATGCCTCCACCTAATATGGCGCCCTTTCAAGCCGAAAAAGTTTTACATGAAGCCAAGAGAAAAGCGGCTCAGATTATTTTAGAGGGTGAAACCCAGGCGGAGAAGCGTGTTCAGGTTATTTACCAAAAAGCACGTGAAGCTCAGTCGAAGGCGGAATATTTCTATCAGACCCGCATGAATGAGGCCCATAAAGAGGCCGATGCGATTTTAGCGGACTATCAAAAACAAGGTCAGACACTTTTGCATGAAGCCCGCAGTATGGCTCAGGAATTGCGCGAGGAAGTGGATGTCTATGTTCAGTCCTTGCGGGAAAAAGCCAAAAAAGACACGGAAGATATTATTGCAGAGGCGACGCTTAAAGCGGAAAAGATGAAGGCCGAAGCCATGGAAGGTGGACAGCAGGCTGCTAAGATCGAAACAGACCGTTTGATTGCAGCGGCTCGTGAAGAAGCTCAAAGAGTTTTGGATTTTTCGCAATTGCAAACTCGTCAGGTTCAGGATCGCTTGCTAGTTGAGCAGGAGTCTTTACAGAAGATTGTCGAGGATTTGCAGAACACCCAATCCACACTTTTCGAAGCCAGAGCGGCATTAGAGACAGCTCAGAAGCAAGAGGCGGAGCTTCAAGATAAGATTCAAAAAGATGAGCTGCATTGGAAAAATCTCATCGCAGAAGAGGAAAGCCGTTACAAATCCATGCAGCAGGAAGAGGAGTGCCGCCTGAAGGCTCTCATTGAAACTGAAGAAAATCGTCTGAAGATTCTGGTGGAGACCGAGGAGACTCGCTGGAAGGATTTGATTGCCAGTGAAGAGGCTCGCCTTAAAGCCACAACAGAAAGTGAAGACGCTCGTTTAAAAGATATATACAAAACAGAAGAGATTCGTTTACAAGAACTTCGATAGGCAGAAGAAACCCGTTTGCGCGAGTTACGGGAAAAGGAAGATCAGAGAATTAAAGACCATTTATT
>JBCECD010000182.1:0-225 GCA_039206745.1 Bdellovibrio sp.
CTATGAGACATATCATTATTCTGATTGCGACTTTGGCTGTGAGTTTCAGCGCTCGGGCCGTCGAACCGACTCCACCTTCAGGAAAGCCGGAAATGACCGATGTCGTCGGCGCCATCAAAGGCTGGACTCAACAAAATGATCTGAAGATTTCTTTGCCTGTCACCAAATTCACACTGGCTAACGGTTTGACAGTATTGTTAGTGGAAGACCATGCGGTGCCGATGG
>JBCECD010000182.1:235-3803 GCA_039206745.1 Bdellovibrio sp.
TTATCATACCTGGTATCGTGTGGGCTCGCGCGATGAAACTCCGGGAGTCACCGGGGCCGCGCACATGTTAGAGCACATGATGTTCAAGGGCGCCAAAAAATACGACGGCAAATCTTTCGATCGTATTTTCCATGAAAACGGTATTGTGAACAATGCCTTCACAACCAATGACTACACCGGCTTTTACGAAAATCTTCCCAGTTCAAAACTGGAGTTGGTTATGGATATGGAAGTGGATCGCATGAGCTCTCTCATGCTCAGCCCTGATGACTTAAAGAGCGAAAAAGAAGTGGTGAAAGAAGAGCGGCGTTGGCGCGTTGACAACAATCCTGTGGGAATGTTGCGTGAGCTGATGATGGGCACAGTCTTTAAAAACAGTCCGTATCGTTGGCCGGTGATTGGTCACATGAAAGATATCGAAAATTACGATTCAGAAAAGCTGCGGTATTTTTATAGCACTTACTATGTTCCAAATAATGCCGTGCTGGTATTGGTCGGAGACTTTAAAACAGCTAAAGTGCGATCTCTGATTGAAAGCTATTATGGGAAATTGCCCTCTCGTCCTCTGCCAGAGAGAAATTACGAAAAAGAAAAAGAGCAAAGGTCACAACGCAATGGCGGTCTGAAAAAAGACGTGCAGAACAGCTCTTTCATTGTCGCCTTCCAGACTCCGGGACAGGGTCATGCTGATGTCTATGCTTTGGATCTTGCGGCTAATATTCTGGGTACAGGTACTTCCAGTCGCTTGCATAAACGTCTGGTTTATCAAAAGCAAATGGCAACGTCTGTGTATGCTTACAACTACTCCATGCAGTCAGCGGGCGTGATGGGAATTGGCGTGAGTGTGAAGCCGGGGCTGGAAGTGCAGGAGTCGCTGGATGTGGTCTATAACGAAATTTGGAAATTAAGAAATCAACCGGTCAGTGCGAAAGAGCTGGAAAAAGCGAAGACACAAGTGATGAAAGACCTGGTTGATAATCTGAAAACCATGGATGGCAAAGCCCGCGCTCTGGCGGTGAATGAAATCGTGACTGGCAGCTATGAGAGTCTGTTCACAGATTTGGAAAAATATCAGGCTGTGACCGCAGAGGATATTAAGAGAGTGTCTGAAAAGTACACTCAACAAACTCAGCGTTCAATCATCACTCTCGAGCCGCGCACCAAGAAGGAATAGTTTATGAGAAAAATTTTATCTATCTTCTGTTTTTCAGTAAGTTGTCTCTCCTTAATGGCCTGCTCCAGCTCTAATAAAAAAGCTGAGAAGGCGACGCCCGCAGGATATGTCAGCAAGAGTTCAGGCTCTTTCCGTTTGCAGCCGTTTAAAGAGGTTCAACTCGAGAACGGTCTGAAAGTTGTTTTTATTCGGGACATGTCTTTACCACGAGTGAGTTTGACTCTATTTGTGAAGACCGGAGTTTTACAAGAGCCGACGGAGCATGCCGGCTTGAATGCTCTGACCGCTTATCTTTTGGAGCAGGGAACTCAGAGTCGGGATGCTTTGAAGATTGCGGATGAGTTTGGACAGTTGGGAAGCTCTTTAGATGTGAGCCCTGGCCTGGATACAACAACTTTGTATGCGGACTCCTTAAGCACAGGAGCCGATGAGTTGCTGACTTTATTTTCAGATGTAGCGATGAATCCGGCGTTCAAAGACGGCGAGATGGGGCGAATTCGCTCACAGATGATGGCGAGCCTGCGTAAAAAGATCGACAATCCTTCTGGTTTTGCCGATATGAAGATGGATCAGTATCTTTTTGGGGATCATCCTTATTCGCGCGAAGTGAACGGAACTCCAGAGACTTTGCGGAAGATCAGCAAGCAAAACATCATCCGTCACTATTTGACATTCTACCGTCCTAATAATTCCTCTTTGGCTGTGGTGGGGAACTTCGGTGATGACTATGAAAGCAAAGTGCAAGAGGTCTTTGCCAAGTGGACTCGTAGAACGATCCCGGTCGTGACAACAACGGCAGCTCCTGCCATCGAAGGTTTGAAGGTCAAGCTGGTTGTGAAAAAAGGTCTGCAACAGACACAAATTCGAATTGCGAGTTTGGGTGTGACCAGAGCTGATGAAAACTTTTTGAAGTTGCGAGTTGGAAATGAGATTTTAGGCGGAGGCTTTGCCAGTCGTTTGAATCAAAAAGTCCGGGATGATCTGGGGCTGACTTATTCAATTTCCTCTTACTTTGATTCACGTAAAGAAAAGGGCAGTTTCGGCATCTCCACCTTTACAAAAAATGAAACGGCGGGAAAGGCATTGGATGAGGCTTTGCAAGTCATGACCTCATACTTGGACACCGGAGCTACTGAGCAAGAAATCCAGGCGTCTCGGAATCAGCTGATCGGTCAATTTCCAAGAGCTATAGAGACGGCCGATCGGTTGGCTTTCAATCTGCTCTCATTGGATTTTTACGGTATTTCCTATGACTATCTCACGAACTACAATCGCAACATCAATGCGATTGGGGTGAAAGACGCGAACACCGCGATGAAGCAAGTTTTGAATGCACAACAATTAAAGGTCTTGGTTTACGGAGATGAGAGCATCATCTCTCAATTCCAGAAATTCAATCCAGAAATTGAAAGACTGAAATAAGTCTTCCACCAGAGAGCTTCCTCTGATTATCTTTTTTGAGATGTTCAGAGGGGGCTTGAAAAAAAAACTGCGTAATAAAAGGTCGACGAATTTTTACAGCACCTGTTAGTGCCTGCACACTCACTTTGTCTTCAAATCAAGATAAACAGGTCCCATAGCGGTAAATTGTGGCGGCCCAAACGAGAGCATTAAAAGAATTCAATCTCTTTCTTCGTCAGAATTTTGCTCAACTTATGGAGACGATGAAAATGGTAAATGTTTTTCAAAGTTGTTTCAGCTAAGGGAGAGCTTCGTTAAAAGGAGCTCCGATTATTTCCTTTTTTTACGAGCTTTCATAAAGATATAGGCACCGAGAGCAGCCAACACCAGAGCTCCAGCTAACAGCAGGGATTTGTTTTTATTCCCTTCACCGCCGCCTAAGTCATCGCCTTGAAGCATATCACTGGGCATCGCTGATCCGATCGGACCACCGAGGGTCTCAGAACCCGGGCGAATAGGACCAAGGTCGGGTTTGGCCAAAAGATTTTTCGAGGCGATCACTCGCAAACTCATCACCGCTTTAAAGAAGTCCTGGCTGTATTTAGTGTAGTATTGTTTGTGTGCGCTGAACGTGATCAGGATTGCGATTTTGTCTTTAATCGTCGCCAGATAGCGGGTGAAGTAATTGGGAATTTCAGAGCCCAAATGGAGAGAGTCGACCCAAGCCTGATCATTGATTTGCACACTTTTCGCTTTATAGACGATCTTGGATTCACTGGCGCCACCGCCGCGTAAGTTGACGGAAATAGGAGAGTTTAAGTGAGCTTCATAAAGAGGAAAAGTATCGGTGGGGCCTACTTCCTTTGCGGTGAGAATGATGATGGCTTCTTTGGACTCCTTGTTTTGCTCACTTCGGCACACCCATTCTGTCTGTTCGAGATTGCACTTCCAGGTCTCAGGCATCTCAAAAGCGATATAAGCATTACGAAAGAC
>JBCECD010000182.1:3813-4596 GCA_039206745.1 Bdellovibrio sp.
GAGTAGAATGACAAGCGAAGATGCGAATACGGTATACTTCATGCTGACCTCGAATTGGTTAATGCCTCAAGTATAATAACAAAGTTCCGTCGGATCAAAGAGCAAAGGAGAGAATTCAGTGAAGAATCTGTATCAACTGACTACTTTTGTCACAGTTGTGAGCGAGGGAAGCATGACTGCGGCGGCGGACAAGCTCTATCTGACTCAGCCGGCGGTTTCACAGCAGATTCGCAACCTGGAAGAAGATCTAGGAGTGGAGCTCTTGGTTCGCGGTGTTCGACAAGTGAAAGCCACCCCGCAAGGGGAGGTTCTGTATGAATATGCTAAAAGGATTATCAACCTCACTCAGCAGGCCGAGATCGCCATCAAATCCATTGGCAACCAGATGCGGGGACAATTGAGGATCGGCACTTTGAATTCTCTCGGTTTGCATTTAATGAGTCCGATCGTAGGCCGCTTGATGCGTCACAACCCTGATTTGAGTCTTAAAATCGACTACGGTCTTGGTGAAGAGCTGATTAAGGGTTTTAAAAAGGGTCTGTATGATATTTTGATTCTGCCGGATGTGAAGGTGGAGTTTGCTGCGGAACTTGAGAACTGCGAGCAAAAGTTTTTTGTGAAAGAAGAGATGTGGCTCGTCGGCTCCAATAAGGAAGAACGGATGCCGCAACAAATTGGAATTAAAGATTTAGGCTCTTTCCCGGTGGTGAATTTCACTGAGGAATTCCCTGGTTTTAATCGCGCTGTGAATGACCGTTTATCAGCATCGGGAGTGCGTATTCG
>JBCECD010000183.1:0-4568 GCA_039206745.1 Bdellovibrio sp.
CTTGTAATGCGTTTGATATTTTCGTCACGAAACTGCTTGGCTCTCGCAAAAAGTCCGTCTTGAATCTCCTGCAGCAGATTTGCGATATTGGCGACAAAGGCCTCTTTGCTCTGAGATGTTTTCTCTTTGGGACCTCGATCACGACGTCCCACAAACACCTCACCTTTCGCCATATCACGCGGCCCTACTTCCACACGCACGGGCACACCTTGCTTGATGTACTGCCAGGATTTCTCACCGCCACGCATATCGCGATCGTCAATTTTCACTCGGATGCCATTGCCGACATAAGACTGATTTTTCAGATCTCGTTGCAAACCTTGAACGTACTCCAAAACCTGGGCTTTCTCTTCATCGTTACGATAAATAGGAATAATCACCACATGCAGAGGAGCAATTCGTGGCGGCGCCACAAATCCGTTATCATCACTATGAGTCATGATCAACCCGCCAATCAAACGTGTTGAAACACCCCAGGAAGTTGTCCATGCAAACTCTTCTTTGCCTTCCGCACTGAGATATTTGATCTCAGAGGCCTTGGCAAAATTCTGTCCCAAGAAATGGGAGGTCCCCGCCTGCAAAGCCTTGCGATCCTGCATCAGAGCCTCAATCGTGTAGGTATCAACCGCTCCAGGGAATCTCTCATCGGAAGTCTTCATCCCTTTGATCACCGGCATCGCCATGTATTTTTCCGCAAACTCAGCATAGACATCCAACATCTGCAAAGTCTCACGCTGAGCTTCTTCCGCCGTCGCATGCACAGTGTGACCTTCCTGCCAAAGAAACTCAGCTGTTCGCAAGAACATCCGTGTGCGCATCTCCCAGCGCATGACATTGCACCATTGATTGATCAAAATAGGCAGATCCCGATAGGACTTCACCCACTTCGCAAACTGATGACCAATGATCGTTTCACTCGTTGGACGAATGATCAAAGGCTCCTCTAGTTCACCATCTGGAATCAACTTGCCTTCACCATCGCCCTTCAGACGATGATGAGTCACAACCGCGCATTCTTTTGCAAACCCCTCAACATGGGCCGCTTCTTTTTCCAAAAAGCTTAACGGAATCAAAAGAGGAAAGTAGGCATTCACATGACCTGTATCTTTGAACATGCGATCCAACACGGCCTGCATGTTTTCCCAAACTGCAAACCCCCAAGGCTTGATCACCATGCATCCCCGCACGGGAGAGTTTTCCGCCATATCCGCAGCCACAATGACCTGCTGGTACCACTCGGGATAGTTTTCAGAACGTGTCGGAACAATCGCTGTATCTGCCATCTTCAATTTCTCTTTCTTGATTTATCTTAAGTCTCTTTAGTGTCTATTCCATATGCTTTGATTTTTCGATGAAGATAACTTCTCTCCAAACCAATGACTTCCGCTGTTCGACTGATATTACCACCATTCTCGGCAATCTTACGCAGCAGATACTCTTTTTCAAACTGCGCGCGGGCATCACGGAAAGTTGAGAGATCCTGCATGCCCACAGTCTTTTCATCTTCCTTATCCAAAAGACCGGCAAAACGCAGATCGTGCACATCAATGAACTCGCCCGGAGTCAGAATATAAACGCGCTCGACAAAGTTCTTCAGCTCACGCACATTGCCCGGCCATACGTAGGCCACCATTTTTTCCACCGCTTTCTCGGAAAAAACTTTTTTGGGATAACCGCTCTCGCGGGAAACATTATCGGAAAAATAAGAAATCAACACAGGAACATCCTCCGTGTGCTCCCGCAAAGCAGGAACACGGAAAGGAATGACATTCAAACGATAGAACAAATCTTCCCGGAAATACCCGTCTTTGACTTCCTTTTCTAAATCTTTAGAGCAACCAGCAATCACCCGGACATCGCTCTCAATCAATTCATGCCCTCCGACACGCACATATTTCTTTTCATCGAGATAGCGTAGGAGTTTAGCTTGAGTGTCTTGGTTCATCTCGCAAATTTCAGCGATATAGAGCGTGCCCCCTTGGGCTAAATCCAACTTGCCCTTCTTGGTGCGATCCACTCCGGGCATCGCGCCCTTTTCAATCCCAAAGATCTCACTGTCGAGCAAATCTTCGGGAATGCCTCCGCAATGCACCTCCACAAAGGGGCGGCCTGCGCGCGGGCTGAGATAGTGAATATTTTGTGCCACCAATTGTTTTCCTGTCCCCGCCTCTCCCTGGATTAAAACCCATGAAGACGTGGGAGCCACTCTTGCAATGATTTGTTTGGTCTGCATGAGGGAGGCCGCTTCACCAATCAGAGCGATCGACTTGCGCAACTTGTTCAACAACAAAGTCTTCTCTTCTTTTTCCTGTTGGTAATTGAGAATGTTGGCTATCACAATCAGGATTTTATCCATCGAAAGAGGTTTCTCAATAAAATCCCAGGCTCCTAACTTTGTCGCCTTCACCGCCGTCTCAATGGTGCCATGACCTGAGATCATGACAAATTCCAACTGCGGAAATTCTTTTTTTGCCAAAGTCAGAACTTCAATACCGTCAAACTTACCCGGCATCCAGATATCGAGAAAAACCATATCAGGCTGCACCTCGCGAATCGCCTGCAAACCCGATTCACCATCATGAGCCCACGACACTTCATAACCTTCGTCTTTTAGCGATGCGGACAGCACATCACGAATCGGAGCCTCATCATCAATAATCAAAATCTTTGTACGGGGACCTGTCATGGAAAAACCTCTTCTGTCCCACACTAAACCACTTCCGCCGGCTTTTGTAGAGGCGATTCAGAGAAGACGCTCTTCGCAATGATTTGCCGTAACGAGTCAGAGTCTTTAATAAACAAAGAGGGCCTCATCTCTGAAAGCAAAGATCACTCTGGTCGCGCTCCTTTCACTAGAAGCCTTTAGCAAACCCGTCTCTCACGAGGCACAACTTTTTCTTATATCTTAAACCAGTCCAGACAAACGCAGTAAAGCTCCTCCTCTTTGGAGGGTAAAGCCATCGCACGCACTTTCTCCATAGAGTCTTGCAAGGAAGCTCTCACCTGTAAAAAATCTTTTTTACTCATAGGATAAAGACCCGTGAAGTGCAAATCATCCTCGGACCTTTCGTGAACTTTAAAAGCCACCCGCTGGCGAAAACAAGAGTGATAAATCGGAGCCCAGGGAGAGCTACTAGACATATGAAGATTCGAAATAACCGCACTCCACTTTTTACCCTCTGCCTTTGCCATTCCTAAAATCACCAGAGTCTGTAAGGAAGCATCCGTCAGTGCAGGTGGTAAATGTAATCTCTGAGAAAGGGCTTCTACAGTCTGATAGCCAGGAATCATGAGCAAAAAGTGAATCGCGCTGTAGTACCATGCGGAATAATAGAGCCCCTGCCCGGAGGCCTCAAGCATCTTCGCGTCCACGAATCGACTGGTGAGGTCTTCATGTTTTTTTCGGATCTCATCGAGTTGTCTCTTTAAGATGGCTTTAAGCTCCTTCGTACCGGCTCTTGCTAAATTCACTTGCGCCATAAAAAAATCTGCTTCATCCGTATTGAGCTTCCAAAAAGCGCAGAGGAGTGCTGCCTGATCTGGGGTGAGATGAACTTGACCATTTACCACCCTGGAAAGGTAGGAGTTATGAACACCTGCCGCTTCCGCAAGCCGAGATTGGTATCCTCGGATCGTGGAGTTCAGCTTCAAGTTATCTTTTATGATGTCAGTATAATGCCCCTTCTGGAAAATATTCATAAGCGTTGACCTTTTGTCAGATAAAATCTGCATTTTTGATAAAATTAACCTTTAAATTCAGTGATTACACACGTATTGTGCGTTGAATCAATATTTACTTATTCAGGAGCACGATATGAGAACAGCCTTTATCTTGTCAATTCTAAGTTTAATTTCAAGCATCAGTTTTGCTGGTGGAGCAGGAACAGTCGGCCCAGGAAGTCCAGCTGCGCTCTTTTGCATGGGCTTAAAATCAGAGTCGGTCACCATAAAACATTCTAATGGTGGTGAGTCAGGATTATGTGTTGTCGACGGCGCGGCTGTTGCAGATTTTACACTGCTGTGGGAACTCAAATATAAAATACCACAAGAAGCTTTGACGGTATTCATCGAGCATCCAGCAGCTCAGGGCTCAACTGGTGAAAATCCCTCTTCTCAGTACTGTGTACAAGTCGGTGGTGCGCTGGAAATAGTTTTTGCTAAAAGTAGCAATAAGAACCTCGGTCTCTGCAGATTCTCAGATCGTTCAGCCATTGAAGTAGAAACTCTCTATCGCGGCCCGAGCTCACCTGAAAATAAAAAACTCACCGAGCTATTGTTGCTGAATCTTAAAAATTAAAACGGAGTTCAAAATGAAACACCTCATTTTGACTTCAATTTTAGCAGCTTTAAGTCTCACCGCTTTCGCTTAAACTTCAGCCCACTCCTGTGCGGGGGTTACTCGGACAAGACAGTGACGGTGGTAAAGCAGCGTAAGTCCTCATCAAAGAAAAAAGAGTTTTGGATTTAAAACTAACGTTCATGAACCGTGTATTTTTTAATTAATTAACTAGAAAAGAAGTAATGGATGACCAACTGTTTAAAACTCGAGGGCTGGTTACCTCATGCAA
>JBCECD010000184.1:0-4551 GCA_039206745.1 Bdellovibrio sp.
CCGTGGTCGATGGTATTGAACAGGTATCGTCGGAGGAGTCGCTCAAGATGGCACGTGAGGTGATCAAAAAAGAGGGCATTCCCGTGGGGATTTCTTCGGGAGCTTCGATCTGCGCGGGACTGCGCCAGGCGGCTCGGGAGGAAAATCGCGGTAAAACCATTGTGGTGATTGTGCCAAGTTATACGGAAAGATATCTGTCCACTCTCTTGGCAGAACAAGAGCGAGCGGAAGCGCAGGCTTTGGTTGTTTCGCAAGTGGATGAATCTTATCTGGCACGAATCAAGTAGGTGGCATGGTTCCATATATTATTCCGGCGAAGGACAAGGTGCTCTTAAAGATCGGCGATGCGGAAAACAAACCGCTCGCCTCGGAGCCTTTGAACATATTTGTGTGGAATGTCTACAAAGGTCAGCGCGCCGGCATTTTCGAATCTGATTTTTGCAAACTGGGAAAGGGCAAAGACTTTATCTTTTTGCAGGAGGCCCTGCTCGATGAGCGTATGCCCCGGCTGTGGCAGAAAGATTTTTCCAGTTACGAATGGCATCTGGCCCAGAGTTTTCATTATAAAAAAAATCTGATCAGCACTGGAGTGGCGATTGGTTCACCTTTGGCTCCGGCCTCTGTGGATTTTATCCGCGCCAAGACACGGGAGATGTTCTGGTTGACGCCGAAGCTGACTTTATTCAGCGAATACTCTTTAGGCGAGACGCGGGTGCTTTTTGTCTGCACGCATGTTTTGAATTTTGTCACATTGGGGGCTTTCACTTCTTCGCTTTATGAGATCGCGGAAAAGATGAGTGCCTTTCCGGGGCCGATTGTTTTGGCTGGGGATTTCAACACCTGGAATTTTAAGCGTTACACGATCATGAAAACCATTTTTCGCGATTTGGGTTTGGAGCATGTTGATCTGGAAAATGATGGACGTATTTTGAAGTTGGATCATGTCTTTGTGCGTGGCTTTGATATTCTCAAGGCGGAAGTGCATCATACGATTCTCAGCTCGGACCACTTTCCTCTGGAGCTGCGCTTGCAGATTCCGGTCAAGAAAGAAGCCGAATCTCTTTTGGTCTTGCCATGAACAAACCCCTTTCCGAGCAAACGGACGAAGAGTTGTTACAGCGTCTGGCAGAGGGGGAGGCTTCGGCTTTGGACGTTCTCTATATGAGACATTCTGGCCGGGTGCTGAGCTATACAAGACGGCGCGGTCTGTCTCCGGAGCGCTGTGAGGATCTGCTTCAGATCGTCTTTATGCAGCTTTATCGCAAAAAACATCTGTATGATTCGCGCTATCGGGCTTTGGCTTGGCTCTATGTGATCACCCGCAGTGAAGTGAAGGATTATCGCAACCGTGAAATGAAAGACTTCCAAGAATGGGAGGAGTCTCTGTCACAGGCGACCACACTCTCTCCTAATAGGGAAGAGAGGGAAGAAGCACGAAAAATTTTGCAGGAATTACCGGCACGGGAGCAAGAAGCCATCCGGTTGCGCTATCTGGATGAAATGGAATACAGTGAGATGGCCACTCTCCTGTCCGAGTCGGAAGTCAGTTTACGCCAGCGAGTCAGTCGGGGCCTTCGGCAGCTGCGCGCTTTGGTGAAGAAGAATTAGGGAGACGAGATGAAAGACCTACAAAATGATTTTGAATCTTTTGTCCAGAATTCCTCGCAGGAGAGCGGCTCTCGGCATATTTTAAATCAGGTCCGTCAACAGATCGAAAAAGAGCGACCTCTTCGCAGCCAGGTGATTACAAAAATGGCTATTGCCCATTCTATAGGCACAGTTGTGACTTTGATGTCCTGTGAGCAGTTTGGATTGCGTCTGTTTTTTTCCGGCGAAGGCCTGATGCATTATTTTATGCAGATCAGTCCGACTTTTTGTATGAGCTTTTGCGGGGCTTTGTATTTTGCGATCAGTTTCCTGTGTGCTCGCTTTATATTGCAGCCGGAGGAGTGGCTGCTCATAATGCGTTCACGTATTTTAAGTATTTCACTTCTGGCCTTGGTCACTTTGGGAGCTTTTGCGATCTTCAGTCATGAGATGCGTCCCGAGAATATTCTGCTCTGGTTCTTAGGCGCCAGCCTGGGAGGCGAAGGCGTGTCTTTGCTCAGGTTGCCGCATCGAATAAAGTCATTTCGGACATGAGCTCCACATTGACTAAATGCAATGAATTCATGTACCTCTAAGCCTTCGTAATTTAAACGAGAAATCAAACACGGAGTGCATCATGTTTAGTGAATCTTTACTAATTTCTCCTGTCATAGCAGGGGCTGTTGGTTTGCTTGTGGCTCTGGCTTTGTATCTTCGCGTGAAGGTGCAGCCTGCGGGTAACGAGACAATGAATCGTATCGCCACTTATGTGCGAGAAGGTTCTATGGCGTTTCTTGTACGGGAGTACAAGGTTCTTTTTGTCTACGCGATTGTTGTAGGCTTGGCATTGTGGTTCGCCTTGGGCGGTCTTGCGGCGGTGTCTTTTATCGTCGGCGCTTTCCTCTCTTTGTTGGCGGGCTTCTTCGGTATGAAAGCGGCCACTTATGCCAACGTTCGCACCTCTCAGGCAGCAGCAAACGGTTCTAAAGCCGCCGCTTTGTTAGTGGCTTTGGACGGTGGAGCTGTTATGGGTCTTTCCGTTGCAGGCTTGGGCTTGATCGGTTTGGGTGTGCTCTATCTGATGTTCCAAGGTCAAGAGCACCTCGGTACGATCTTGCACTCTTTCGCAGTGGGAGCTTCTTCTATTGCTCTGTTTGCACGTATCGGTGGTGGTATCTATACCAAAGCAGCGGACGTGGGTGCGGATATCGCTGGTAAAGTGGTTGAAAATATTCCTGAGGACGATCCACGGAATCCAGGTGTTATTGCTGACAACGTCGGTGATAACGTCGGTGACGTAGCGGGGATGGGTGCTGACATCTATGAGTCCATGGTGGCGGCGATTGTTTCTGCGACAGCTATTGCTTTGACGATTCCTGCGGAGGGCTTGTCAGCTTTGGTTTCCAGTGGAGATGCAGAGTCAGCTCGTATCACGGGTGTGGCTTTACCCTTGTTGTTGTCGACTTTGGGTTTGGTGATCTCTATCATTGTGATCTTTGCGGCACGCGCGTTTAAAAATGGCCGTCCTGCGGTGGTTTTGCGAAACGCTTTGATTTTCCCTCCTATTTTATTGACGATCGCTTCTTATATTTTGATGCCGGCATTTGGTATCAGCCAGACAGTGACAGTGGCTTTGGCTGCGGGAGCATTCGGTGGCGCCTTGATCGGTTTGATCACTGAGTACTACACAGCAGCTCGTCCGATTCGTTTGGTGGCGGAAGCCGCTTTGACGGGAGCGGGCACGGGTGTGATTCGTGGTTTGGCAGTGGGCATGGAATCCACAGCGATCCCGATGCTGATCGTGGTGATTGCAGCTTATATTGCGGATCAGGCTTTGGGTCTTTATGGGATTGCTCTGGCGGCAGTGGGGATGTTGGCAGGAACAGCTGTTGTGATGACAGTGGATGCTTACGGTCCGATCGCTGACAATGCGGGTGGTATTTCTGAGATGTCAGGCTTGGGTAAAAATGTGCGCGACATCACAGATGAGTTGGATGCCGTTGGAAATACAACAGCAGCGATCGGTAAAGGTTTTGCGATTGGCTCTGCGATTTTGACAGTTCTGGCTTTGTTCTCTGCTTTCAATATGGAAGTGAATCACGTGCGTGAAAAAGCGGGTCTGGCAAAAATGTCTTTGGATCTGACTTCTTCAGGAGTTTTGATTGGTATTTTGTTGGGCTCCATCCTGCCGTTCCTGGTTGGTTCTACAACTATGACTGCGGTTGGAAAAGCGGCGCAAAAAATCGTGAAAGAAATTGCTCGTCAGTTTAAAGAAATTCCCGGTCTGCGCGAAGGTAAAGCAGAACCTCAACCAGCAACCATCGTGGATATCGCGACTCAAGCCGCTTTGTTTGAGATGATCTTGCCAGGAATGATTGCGGTGTTGGCTCCTGTGGCAGTGGGCTTTATCTTGGGTCCTCAAGCTCTCGCGGGATTGTTGGCTGGTGGTTTGGCTGTCGGTGCGACAATGTCTTTGTATATGGCGAATGCGGGTGGCGCTTGGGATAATGCTAAGAAGTTCATCGAAAAAGGTGGCTTGCCTGGACATCCAAAAGGTTCCGATGCGCACAAAGCGGCGGTTGTCGGAGACACTGTCGGTGATCCATTTAAAGACACTTCGGGTCCTGGTATTGCGATTTTGATCAAAGTTATGTCTGTCGTTTCTTTGTTGATCGCACAATTGATTGCCACTATCGGCGGTTAATTCGGACTTTGAAATGATCTGTTCTTTCTTATAATGCAAAAAACCCACGTGATGAGCGTGGGTTTTTTATTTTGTAAAAGACGAAGAGAGAGGCGCTGCATGTCTTTCGCTCGCTTCAAATACTTCTGTAATCTGCGATAATATCATAAACCAGAGTTGGACAAGAGCTATGGCTAGAGCGAAAAATAAGGTTAGGTGTGAGAGCAAGAGTAAGAGTAAGAGTAAGAGTAAGAGTAAGAGTAAGAGTAAGAGTAAGAGTA
>JBCECD010000185.1:0-4525 GCA_039206745.1 Bdellovibrio sp.
GTCCAAACCCGCTTAGCATTGCGCCACGAAACCGATGAGCAGATGCTGACCCGTCTTCTGAAAGCCGCTTGCGATGAACTGCGCAACCGGGTTCCGGCAATTCAGGAAGGCGCCGCCTATCTCCGCAAAAATCCCGGCTGCATGAACTACGCCATCTATGATACCTACTCCACTCCAAGTCGTGATCGCCGTGTCTTTGATGATCTGCTCATCCTGCGTCGGGCTTACCGAGAAGTTTTGCAAACCTCTCGCAACTCGATTTGGAACACTTCGATCCAGCAACAGCTTCACAAGATTTTCCCCTTGATCGAGAGCAGCGCAGCTCAAGAAGCTTCCCGCATGCCCGCTCAATCTGTCACCAGCACTTCCAGTTGTCTGATTGACTATATGCCAGGACGGCGCATGGATATGGCCGAGTTCAAGCGCCGGCTTTTTCTGGGCTGGATTTCCAACAATCCTCATGACGAGAGCGAATACCGCTGGGGAGATCTTCGTGGACCTTCGCAGCGTGCACACAGCTGCCAATCGTGGGATCCTTGGAGTCCGGATCTTAGCAGGGAGTAAACGTCCTTATGGAAATCAAAATTAAAACCTGGGCGCTGTGGGCCTTGATTCTTTTTTCTTTGGGTTTGGCTACAGACTATTTCTTTTTTCATGTGCTGTTTCACACTCAGAATCCCAACTCGGCGACAACTCCCGCCGTGGCACAAGCAGCCAGCCCGACTGAAGATGAAGATCTGAGCACAGATCTCGCCGCCGAGATGGACGAGGAAGATGCCGCCGCTTCGGATAAAGACAATTTCCTGGCCTCATTAAAACAATGTGCTCCGGAAGTGGCTGCGCAAACAATCGCAACACCAGAAGCTCTTCTCGAATACCTGAAGAAAAGCGTGGGAATTCAGACGGAAGAAGTGACTTTGGAGAATTATCATCTCACTCTCCCCAATGGAGAATTGCGCCGCCTGCAACTCCTCACTGCTGATAACACCAACAGCGTCGAGCAACGCGAGCTGCGTTTTTTCAAAGTGGATGAAGAGGGTCAACCCGATCCCATCGCTCTGAAAAAAGAGGAGACCCTCGAATCACTTCTTGCCATGGGCACAGTCACCCGCCATGAAGTCAAAGCACAATGGCTTTTAAAAGATAGCTCCTCCATCAGCGTGGAGAAGCACAATGAAAGAGTTTTTGAATTGCAGTATAACAATCACGGCAAGGTGCTCTCTTGCCGTTTTAAAGATTGCATCTGTCCTTATTAGAAAGGCCTCTTAGTCGCCGGTACTACCACGCATTTGCGCCATCTCGAAGCGATTCTGCTCAGCCATGACCATCTCTGAAAGCTCTCGTTTCAGATTATTGAAGTCCGGGTCCGCAGGATTGCGTGGTCGAGGAATCGACACCATGATGTCTTTTTTCACGGTTCCAGGACGATAGCTCATCACCACAATACGATCAGCCAGATAGATCGACTCTTCAATACTGTGAGTGACAAAGACCACTGTTTTTTTCAACTCACTCCAGATTTTCAAGAGCTCATCCTGTAGACTTCTTCGCGTCAAGGCATCCAAAGCCCCAAAGGGCTCATCCATCAACATGATCGGAGGATCCAAAGCCAGCACCCGGGCAATCGCCACCCGCTGGCGCATCCCTCCGGAAAGATCTTTCGGAAAACGCTTGCGGAAATCTGTCAGCTTCAAAGTCGTCAGCAACTCATCGAGCTTCTTTTTCACTTTCACAGGATCTTCATTTTTAATTTTCAGACCGAAAGTGATATTGTCTTCCACCGTCATCCAGGGAAAAAGCGCATACTCCTGAAAAACCATACCGCGATCGGGGCCAGGTTCTTCAACTTTTTTCCCGCTGACGATCACATCTCCCGTACTGGGAAGAGAGAAGCCGGCAATGGCATTAAGTAAAGTGCTCTTGCCACAACCTGAAGGCCCAAGAAGGCAGACAAATTGACCTTCAGGAATAGAAAGATGAATGTCCTTAAGAGCCACCACATCCTGCTCTGATCCCTTGAAGACTTTGGAGACATGATTGATTTCGATTTGAGTTGTCGTCATTATTCCAGACCTCGATGCCAGCGCAGCAGATAATTATTCAAACGACTGACAACAGTGTCTATTGCCAAGCCCAACAAACCAATAGAGAACATCCCGGCGATAATTTTATCCGACCAGAAATACTCTCGTGCTTCGAGAATGCGATAACCCAAACCGTTGTTCACCGCGATCATCTCTGCCACGATCATACAGATAAATCCGGTGCCAATCCCGATGCGCACACCACTTAAGATATAAGGCATGGAGGCCGGAACAATGATTTTCCGGAACATCAGAAAAGATCCCGCTCCCAGATTTTTCCCTGCACGAATGTAAATACTATCGACAGCACGCACTCCGACGATCGTATTCATCAACACCGGGAAGAAGGCTCCCAAGGCAATCAAAAATATCGCTGGAGGATTTCCCAGACCAAACCATAAGATCGCCAGAGGGATGTAAGCAATCGGCGGAATCGGGCGCAGCACTTGAATCAACGGATTCATATAGTCGTAGATGGTACGGCTGGCTCCCATCAAAAGTCCCAATGGCAAAGCCAGTCCCCCACCGATCAAGCATCCCATGAGCACTCGGTAGAAACTCTCAAAAAGATCCCTGATCAGCTCTCCCGAAAAAGCCCAAGCAAGCCAAGAACCCATCTCTGGATCATAGGCCTCAACAGGTAAAATATAATGATACCAGCGAATCAAAACCGCCGACGGCGCCGGCAATACTTGCGGGTTCACCCACCCTGCTCGCACGACACCTTCCCAAACGATCAACACCAGTGCCGGAACCCAAACTCCCTTGAGCTTGGAGAGAAAACCCTTATCGTTCATGCATCACCTATTTCACACCCAAAGATTTTTTTGCGTCGGCCAATAGATCCAACTTCACCCAATCCGCCGCCACAGGTGGTTTTTGCATACGGCCCACACCAAACTTATGCATGAAATCCGTGGTGATTTGAATATGCTCCGCCGTCAGATCATAAGTGTAAGGAGAATTGTCGATCGCATCCTTGAAATCCTGCGAAGTGATCTGTTTTTTAAACATTTTTTCAATCACAAATTTTTCTGCCACTTCTGGTTTTTCAATGAAGGTTTTTGTCGCCTCGACAAAACATTTCATAAATCGCTCAGCCACAGGTTTTTGCGTGTTATACATTTTCTCTGTCATCACCAATGTACGGATCGGCTCCCCCATGGGTGTGTCATAAGGCTTTAACAACTCCACGCCGAAGCCTTTGTTGATGGCCTGTGAAGACTGCGGTTCACTCTGTGCCATGGCATCAATGTTCTTAGCTTGCAAAGCCTGATTGAGATCGGCAAAGGCCATGTAGACAATTTGCACATCTTTCCCTGGCTGATCTGACCAGGTCAGACTGTGTTTATTCAACTCCGCCAAAAGCAAAAGTTCCTGTGCGCCTCCACGAGCCACACCCACTTTTTTTCCTTTAAAATCTTTGACTGATTTAATATTTGCGTCCGGGCGAATCACAATTCTGGCACCGCCTTGAGCGAAGCCCGCCACTGCGAATATAGGAACTCCTCCCGCTCGCCCTGCGATCGCAGCATCGGCAGCACTGGCCGCAACATCCACTTCACCGGCGATAATCGCAGGCATGATATCAATGCCCTTGGCAAAAACGCGCTCTTGCACTTTCAAATTATATTTTCCGCAGAACTCACTCATGTAACTGATGGCGCCATAGTGAGCGAATTTCAAATTTCCAACACGAACCACATCGGGTTTGCCTTTCCCTTGAGCTTGTGCGCTGAGAGATAAGCCGAACACCGACAAACAAAGAACTCCGCTAGCAAAAATATTGCGAACTGACGATTGCATCTTCATAGTTGCCTCCATAAATTTATTTTTCATTTTCTATGGTGTGATGAATAGCAGAGGAAGGCAATTAAGAACTGCCACAAAGTCACCTCTTCTGCTCTGACCGCAGAACAGCGTGCCACAAAGAGCCGGAATCTCCTCTCAACAGTGCTGAGAAACTTTGCAGTCCAACATTGTTTCGCCCTGTGCGCTGGCATCGAGATTCAGAATGGCTAAGAGCAGAAGAAAAAAGAAACTCAGAAGCAATTTCGAATTTGAAAAACGAACTTGCTGCATAACGGCCCTCCGTTCGTATCAGAGGAAGAAGAGGCTTCTCACTTCCTCTTTGGATGACCTCAGTTAACTCCGTCAGTCTTCGCAGGGCAACAAGTCTTATAACATAAAATCAGAACAAAAAGTTTTTCCTGTCCCGCAGGAGCAGGAAAAACAAATTCATTTACAACCACAGGCTTTTCACGCCGCGCTCTTGCGCCACTTCTTTCGCCAATTCATAACCGGCATCGAGATGACGGAAAACTCCCATCGCCGGGTCCGCCGTTAACACTCTCTGTAAACGCTGAGCGGCTTTTTCCGTGCCATCTGCCACAATCACTTGTCCTGCATGCTGGCTGTAACCCATGCCCACGCCGCCGCCG
>JBCECD010000186.1:0-4476 GCA_039206745.1 Bdellovibrio sp.
CGCCTGCACGGTGCCACGCACCTGCTGCAAGGTCCACTCCGCCGTTTCTTGCCACTCCTTAGGAGTCAAAGCTCTTCCAAGCTGAGCCTCTTTTTTTTCAATCTGCTGATCAATCGCCGTATTGAAATAAAAAGCCAGGATCATAGGAGCCGGGCCATTGATGGTCATACTCACTGACGTATTAGGGTTGATCAGATCAAATCCCGCATACAGCTTCTTCATATCCACCAGAGTGCAAATACTCACACCCGACTCACCGACTTTTCCAAAAATATCGGGACGACGATCTGGATCTTGCCCGTACAAGGTCACCGAATCAAAGGCCGTGGACAGACGATGCGCGGTCTCACCCTTGGTGAGATAGTGAAAGCGACGGTTGGTTCTCTCCGGGGTGCCTTCACCGGCAAACATCCTCTTAGGGTCCTCATCCGCTCTTTTAAGTTGGAACACTCCCGCCGTATAGGGAAACTCTCCCGGAACATTTTCTAATTTCAGATAACGAAAGCGATCGCCCCAGTCTTTGAACTTCGGCACCACCACTCGTCGCACTTTAGTTCCGGATAAAGACTCACGCACCAAAGCTTGCTTCAGCTCTTTATCCCGAACTTTGAAAACCAGCTCATCCCCGGCATAGCGTTTTTGAAGCTCCTCAAAAGTTTGCAGTTGCTCAACTTCCTCTTGGGTGAAATCAGCGCGCAACTCTGATTCTATTTTCTTGACAGACTCCGCAGAGGCTCCTAATACAGCCGCCGCTTTGCGAACAGCTCCCCATTGCGAAGCTCGCTCCGCCAGATCTTCAGTGCGTTTTTTATACTTGTGAATCGTGGTGACGATCTCCGCCAGATACCCCTGACGATCGGCTGGAATGATAGCATGCTCGTCCGCCGCCAAAACATTCGCTCGGTAAGTGCTGTCCACCTGCCAGACACCAGGTTGTTTTTCATTCAGGATGTCACTGAGCTTGAAAAACAGTTTATTCACGCCTCCGTCATTGAATTGCGAGGCCTGGGTGAGAAACACCGGAACAGAGACCTTTTCATCAAAAATTTTACGCGATCTCTTGTATTGCTTGGTCACATCCCGGAGCGCATCCAAAGCCCCACGGCGATCCGCCTTATTCACAGCAATCAGATCCGCAAAGTCGATCATATCAATTTTTTCGAGCTGGGATTGAGCTCCAAAATCCGAAGTCATCACATACATGGATAAATCACTGACCTCAGTGATAGCCATATTCCCCTGACCAATACCGGAGGTCTCAGCAATGATAAAATCAAAATCAAGTTGCTTTACAAATTTCAAAAGCTCGGGCAAAGACGAAGCAATCTCCCGACCTGAACCTCGCGATGCCACCGAGCGCATGTACACACGAGAGCGAGATAGAGAATTCATTCGAATGCGATCCCCTAAAAGAGACCCTCCCGTTTTACGCTTGGAAGGATCCACACAGATCACCGCTATCTTTTTATCCGGATAAGCGTTGAGGTAGCGCTGAACCAGTTCATCAATCAAAGAGGATTTTCCCGCGCCCCCTGTTCCCGTAATACCGAGGACCAAGGGTTCTTTATTTTGCCGGCGAAAACCTTCCAAGGAAAATTTTTCCAGAGAGACATCACTCTGGCCATTTTCAATGGCTGACAAAGCCACTCCTAGTTGCATGGAGGGAACAGGATCTTTTTCAAAGATGTTCTTTCCGGCTTTTTTTTGTTTTTCCAAAATATTAAAATCACAGCCACGCACGACCATTTCGATCATGCCTTCCAAACCCAATTTACGTCCATCATCCGGGTGAAAGATCTGGGTTATGCCGTAGGCTTCCAGCTCTTTTTTTTCTTCGTGAACGATGACTCCACCGCCACCGCCGAAAATCTGCACATACGCTGCACCGGCTTCGTTCAGGAGGTCTTTCATATACTTGAAATACTCCATGTGCCCGCCCTGATAAGAGCTGATGCAGACGCCTTGAGCTCCCTCTTGCAGAACCGCTTTGACCACGTCCTGAACGGAGCGGTTGTGTCCCAGATGGATCACTTCCGCACCCATATCCTGAAGAATCCGGCGCATAATATTGATACTCGCATCATGCCCATCGAAAAGGGCCGCTGCGGTCACGATCCGAACTGAATTTTTAACTGTATAAGCCATATCTCTTTTACTGCCCTTTGAACTGGGCTTTGCGTTTTTCGATAAATGCGCTGGTTCCCTCTTGCACATCTTCGGTATTGAAAAGTTCCGCGAAAATTCTCGCTTCGTTTCTTTGCGCTTCTTCCACGTCCATATCCCAAGCCTGATTGATGGACGCTTTCGCTGCGGCCACGGCCAGAGGAGCTTTGGATAAAATCATCTCCACCGTTTTCATCACCGTCGACATAAGGTCCGCCGCTGGCACCACTTTATTAACCAAGCCCATCTGCCAAGCTTCCTGGGCTGTCATCATGGCCCCCGTGTAAGTCCATTCACGGGCCCGACGTTGACCGATGGCACGAGCCATGCGCACAGTTCCTCCGAATCCAGGGATCAACCCCAGACTCACTTCCGGCAAACCAAATTTTGCATTCTCCGCAGCATAAATAAAGTCACAGCCCAAAGCGAGCTCACAGCCCCCACCCAAGGCAAAACCATTCACAGCCGCAATCACAGGTATTTTCAAAAGAGTCAGCTCATGAAAAATACTCTGCCCTCTCTGTGCGAAGGACAGTGCCGTGTCCTCATTGAGCTCATGAATTTCTTTGATATCCGCTCCTGCGACAAAAGCCTTTTCTCCGGAGCCTGTGATGATCAAAGCGCGGGCGTCCTGTGGAGGCATCTCACCGATTTGACGAAGAGCCTCCGCCATTTCATTGAGCACCGTGGAGTTCAAGGCATTGAGAGCTTCAGGACGTTGAACAGTTAAAACCCAAACTCCCTGAGGTTGTGCCTGAAGATTGATTGTCTTATATGAAAAATCCATGATTCAAATTCCTTCCTGAAATTATTGAGCCGCATAATTGTAAAAGCCTCGACCCGTCTTACGACCCAACCATCCCGCTTCCACATACTTCACCAGAAGAGGGCAAGGACGGTACTTCGAATCGCCCAAACCATCATGCAGAACATTCATAATCGCCAAACACGTATCCAAACCGATGAAGTCCGCCAAAGTCAAAGGCCCCATCGGCTGATTTGTTCCCAGCTTCATAGCGCTGTCGATGGACTCCACCGAGGCAATGCCCTCGTGGAGAGTGTAAACCGCCTCGTTGATCATCGGCATCAGAATGCGGTTGACGATAAAGCCCGGCATGTCTTTCACCGACTCAACAAAAACCTTGTCCATTTTTTCCGCTAAAGTTTTTACCGTCGAGAAAGTTTCATCTGAAGTTTGCAAACCGCGAATGCCCTCAACCAATTTCATTAAAGGCACGGGATTCATGAAATGCATACCGGCTACTTTTTCCGGTCTCTTGGTTACAGCCGCAATTTTTGTGATAGAAATAGAAGATGTGTTCGAAACCAACAAGGCCTCGGGTTTCACCTGTGCATCCAGGTCTTTGAAAATTTTCAATTTCAAATCGATATTTTCAGTCGCCGCTTCAATCACGATATCACAATCTTTCAACGCTGCCACGTCAGGAGAAGTTTTAATCCGGCCCAGGAGAGTCGCTTTATCCGCCTCTGTCATGCCACCTTTTTTGACGATGCGATCACAACTGGTAGAGATGGTCGCCATCCCTTTTTCCAAAGAGCTTCCGTTCACATCCATCATCACAACATTAAAACCAAATTGCGCGGCCACCTGCGCGATTCCATTTCCCATTTGCCCAGCACCGACAATACCAACTGTTTTAATATTCATACCCACTCCGCGTTAAAATAATCTAGCACTTTAAATAGTGCTAGTATCATTACTTTAATTCGGGGAGGAGGTCAAAAAATTGATCTTAGAGTGCGTAACAAAATAAATGGATCCGTCGTTACTTGCTCAGTCGCATTGTGCGACGCTCAAAGAGAAGGGCCTCCGCGTTTTTCCTCCCGCGCGCCCTTACTGGGATCCTTTTATATATGTACTCTTGAAGGTAAGACCGAGCAATAATGACGCAGCTCAGGACTGATTGGCTGTCACCAGTGCAACTGTTTTTGGAGTTTCTCGCAGGGGCTGGCTCAACTACAGACAACCGCTATAATCATTCCAACCACCGCCAACGCTGTTTATCTGACCGTTATGACATTGATAGATCGTCACAGGCGAGCCACACCCCCCAGCAGACTTCTGAAATACAACTCCATTAGGAATTTTGTAGGTGAACCAACCACCACCACTACTGATCACCGTAGCTCCAGGTATGGCGACGGTTGAGTTATGATTACAATCCGCCCCATTTGGCGGGACACAGGCTCCGTTCTCATAAAACCAACCCGGTCCATACTTGGCCTCACACTCCACCGTGTTGGTCGGAAGAGTCTCCTCTCCTGAAGAAGCCAATGAGCGGCAATTGACTA
>JBCECD010000187.1:0-4456 GCA_039206745.1 Bdellovibrio sp.
GTACTGTGCTATGATCTCCGCCGCTCCCACCACAGCCATCTCTTCTGATTTTCCCAGACGCTCAAAGCCCAGATCTTCCATATCCTGACTGCCAACACCAAAGGCTTGCACCTTGCGTCCCTGTTTTTTCCAGGCTTCGAGAATTCTCTGGGCATATGTCACACTGGAGGCTTCCGCCGCCACCATCAAAACTGAATCCATTAGGCCTCAATCATCTTTTGAATGTCTTCAATCGCACACAAGGCTTTCAAACCGTCAATGCCCGTGACCACAGGAGATTTATCCTGCAAAACAGCCTCAATGAAAGCATCTGTTTCCTTCTGAAGAGCGTCTTCCTTGGTGACAGTCCACTTGCTGACCTTCACCAACTCATCGCCGCCGGGACCTTTTTCGACTTTTTCCAGCTCATGCGTGCCCGTTTGAGCAAACAAAATACTTTCATCTTGAATCACACGGATAGATCGCTGAGTTGTCGCCGCCACACGGCTGACCTGAATCGACGCATGAACCCCATTTTTCATTTTGAAAGAGACTGAGGCTGTATCCAACTCCTGTGATACCAACTTGGTTCCTGTGCCCATCATGCTTTCGATCTCACTGCCACTCAACCAATACAAAAGGTCTATGTCGTGAATCATCAAATCATGCAATACGCTAACATCCGCACCCCGGGCTTTATAGGGAGCCATGCGCACCAACTCAATGTAACGAGGCTGAGTCAGATGTTTTTTCAATTCCTTCACGGAAGGATTAAAACGCTCGATATGTCCCACGGATAACTTCACATTTTTCTTCTCAGCCAATGACACCAGTTCTTCAGCCTGCTCTCGTGTCGCCGTGATCGGTTTTTCCACGTTCACATGCACGCCGTTATTCACAAACATTTTTGCCAGCTCATAGTGACTGAGAGTGCTCGCCGCGATCGTCACCAAATCCACCTGCCCGATTAAATCTTGAGGCCGATGAAAGCTCTGCACTCCCAACTCCCCCGCAATCTTGTCCGCTTGCACAGGAGAATGGTCGCACACACCCACTAATTGCACAGAAGGATTGTTCTTATACTTTTGTGCATGAAAATTCCCCAGATATCCGACACCGACAACGGCACCACGCAATCGCTTACTCATCGTCTTGCCATCCCCGAGGACTGCGGTCCACGGCGATGCCTCGCTTGGATGACCGAATGAACTGAATGAAATATTCGAGATTCGGGCTCATCGCGCACTCACTCTGAATGCGTTCAATCCCTTCTTCAATCGTGTGAGAACCCATGATCATAATACGAATCGCTTTATGAACATTGGAAATCTCCTCTCGAGAAAACCCTTTCCGGGCCAGACCGATTTTATTGGTCGCACGGATCGTGGCATAATTCCCCTGCGCCCGACTGAAAGGAAGAATGTCTTTGTTCACCACAGAAGAGCCCGCAACAAAAGCGCCACGCCCTACTTTCGTGAACTGATTGAAGGCACAAACACCTCCAATAGTCACACCATCTTCCACCTCACAATGTCCACCCAAATGCGAATCATTGGCGATGGTGACATTGTTACCAATTTTGCAATCATGCCCAATATGAGTGTATGCCATCAAATAGCAGTTGTTACCAATTTGTGTGATGCCATCCCCTTTGCTGGTCGCCAGGTTGGCCGTGGAAAACTCACGGAACGTATTATTACTGCCAATAATCAATTTGGTCGGCTCGCCTTTGTAAGACAGGTCTTGAGGCGCCCCACCGATAACAGCACCAGGACAGAAATGATTGTTTTCACCGATTTCCAAAATCCCATGCCGGGATCCCAAAGTGACATGTCCTTCTACAAAAGTCCCTTTGCCAATTTTCACTTTCCCTTGAATCAAACAATAAGGGCCAATTTCCACATCGTCGGCAATCTCCACATCAGGTGCAATCACACTGCTGGGATGAATTTTATAATTTGCCATTCTCTTACCTCAATTTCGTTAGAACACATAACAAAATGACCGATTCTCCACTGCTCAGTCCGTCGGCCCACATCGCCCCTGAGGGAGATCGACCTTGCCGCCGCCGCTGCGGTCACTTTGCTACACGCTCTTATAATAAAAAAGGGCCTTTCTCAGGCCCTTTTTTTATTCGCGACTACTTCTCTTTTTCGAAGGCCTTAATCACTTCATCAGTCAGATCCGCTTCCGGCGTGGAGTACAACACCATCTGCGAGTTCTCCAAAACGAGAGAATAACCTTTCTCTTTTGCGATCTTAGCGATCACTTTTTTCATTTTTTCCAAAATAGGAGCTGTCAACTCACGCTCTTTTTTCTGGATTTCCAATTGGCTTTTGCCAACCACATCACGGTATTTCAACATCTCGTCTTGGAACTCCGCTTGCTTCTTAGCCAAAGCTTCTTCAGAAAGAACGGATTTTTTCTTTTCCAAATCCTCACCCATCTTTTTCAGATCGGCTTCTTTCTTTTCCAACTCTTTTTTCTTTTTGTTAAAATCACCTTCCAGCTCCGTTTTCGCCTTCTTACCAGCTGAACTCGCTTGAATTGCTTTTTGCATATCCACAAAACCAAACTTTGCTTCAGCCTGTGCCAATGATGCCGTCATAAGCAAGCTCAGCACGATCAAACTTTTTTTCATTCCAAATCCTCCTTAAAGGTTCTTTATAAATTCCATCTCTTTTAGAACGAAGGGCCAATGGAAAACTCAAACACCGTGGCATCCTGATAAAGAGGATCACGATTCAATGGGAAACCCCACTCAAATCGCAACACCCCAATCGGAGAGTACCAACGGATTCCAAATCCCACATCGGCGTAGAAATTATTCTCGTTCAAAGAATCATCCGCCGCCCCGACGTCAAAAAATCCAGCTCCCATGATGCCAGCTTCTTTCACCAAAGGGAACTGTAATTCCGTCTGGTATAATGCCTGCTGAGTACCACCATAAAACCTCATCGCACGTGCCTCCGCTTGATCCGCCGGAACACCTTCATTGATCAAGGTATTATAGATTTTTGCTGACCGTTTCATTTTTCCCACACGGTAAGAGCGGTATCCACGCAAAGAGTAAGGCCCACCGAGCAGGTAGAGCTCACTGAAAGGAACTTCCTGTCCTTCCAAAGCATCAATCCGTGCATACAAAAGATTATTTCTCCAGACCACATCCCAGAACAGGTTTTTATAGAAGCGGAAGTTCCCATTTGTGCGAGTAAACTTCAGATCTCCACCTAGACCCGCATACTCAAACGACGTGCTTGCGAAAATCCCTCTGATTGGCATTTGTCGGTCATTCCGAGTGTCATACTCCAGCGTGGCCTGAAGGGAGCTGGTCACACCCGAAGCTGTTGCTAAAGGGAACAAATCCGTATCCGTTACAGCCTGATCTTTGGAGTCGTACTTCGTCGACAACTCCGTATCATCATATTTGTAGCGCAAATATCCCCGCGTATACTCAGCAATAGGATGCCCCAAACGAATAGCGCCACCGCGGTGATTCTCATCGTAGTCGACACGCGCCGAGTTCGCACTTTGATAAACGTCCGCACCAATCGACCACAAAGTGTCGTTAAAGTAAGGCTCCGTGAAAGACAAGCTGTAGTAACTGCCCGTATCGCTCAGGTTCAAAGAGGCCCCAAGATTCTGACCCTTCCCTAAAAAGTTCGCCTGATTGATCGACCCCTGTAAAGTGAAACCTTGAGACGTACCATATCCGGCACCCAACTGGATCTGCCCGGTGTTGCGCTCTTTCACCGCAATATCAATATTCATGATCTCCGTGCGCTCCGGATCCACCGACGTCTTAAAGTTCACTTCTTCAAAGTATCCCAACCGCTGCACATTCTCTTCCGATTGACGGCGGCGAGTGGCGTTGTAAAGTTCGCCTTCTTGGATCTTCAGCTCACGACGAATCACCTTATCGCGAGTCTTGCTGTTGCCGATCATATTGATCTTACCGAAATAAACTTTTGAACCCTTATCGAATTCAAAAATTAAATTCACTTTGCGGTCTTTGGCATTGAAAGCTGTTCGTGGAATGACGTTGGTATAAGCATAGCCCAAATCACCATACTTCTCCGTCAAAGCCGCAATATCTTTTTGCAAAACATCGTAAGCAAAAACACCATTGTCATCAATTTTCACAGTTTCATACAGCTCTTGCTTCGGAAAGAGGATGTCGCCTGCAACACCCACCTCACCCACATCGTACTGCTCACCCTCTTCAATACGAATGGTGATATAGATATTCTTTTTATCTGGCGTCACCGTTACTTGTGGACGATCGACCTTGGCTTGCACATAACCTTTGCTCCAGTAAAGGAACTTCAAGATTTGCACGTCACGCTCAAACATCTCTTGCTTGTATTGTCCCGAACCACTCAAGGCCGAGAAGAATCCGCCTTCTTTAGTTAGAAGCTTGGATTTGATTTCATCATCAGAAATTTCTTTATTTCCAAGGATAGTGATCTTTTTAACT
>JBCECD010000188.1:0-4391 GCA_039206745.1 Bdellovibrio sp.
TCTTGAACTTGAGTTCCACTTCCTTCAGCAATCCTTTGTCGACGCGATGCATTTAGTATCTTGTGATTGTGCCGCTCTTGCAAAGTCATGGAGTGAATGATCGCCTCAATCTTTTTCATCTCGGCATCCGGTGGAGCCATGTTCTTCATTTGTTTACTCAACTCACCCATGCCCGGTAAAAATTTCAAGATGCTTTCAAAACCACCCATTTTCTTGAGTTGCTGGATTTGTTTCAAGAAATCCTCGAGGGTGAATTCGTTCTTCATGATCTTCTTAGCCGACTCACGTGCGGCCTTTTCATCGATCACTTCCTGAGCCTTCTCTACCAAAGACAAGACGTCGCCCATATCCAAAATACGACCCGCTAAACGATCCGGATGGAATACTTCCAACGCCGAGACTTTTTCCCCGATACCGAGAAACTTAATGGGAATACCTGTCACTTCGCGAATCGACAAGGCCGCTCCACCCCGCGCATCCCCGTCCACCTTTGTCAGAATCAAACCTGTTAAAGTAAGACGTTTGTGGAACCCCTCTGCCACATTCACCGACTGCTGTCCCAACATCGCGTCGGCTACCAACAAAATCTCCTGCGGAGTCCAAATGTCTTTCAGACGACCGAGCTCACCCATCAACTCATCGTCGATTTGCAAACGACCCGCCGTATCCACGAGGACCACATCGACCATATTGTCCTGAGCCCACTTTTTCGCTTTTTCGAGAATCTCTTCCGGCTTCATCCCCACTTGGGTCGGGCAGGTCGGAATATTGTTTTGTCGTCCCAGAGTCTGCAATTGATCAATGGCCGCAGGACGATAGATATCTGCCGGCACCAAACCCGGCTTGCGTCCCAACTTCTGACGGATATACAGAGATAACTTGGCCGCCGAGGTTGTCTTACCAGCCCCTTGCAAGCCCACCAAAAAAATCACACTGGGATTCTCGCGGACATTGATATCAACAGCGCCGCCCCCCAAAACCTGCACCAGCTCTTCATGCACAATTTTGATGAACATTTGCCCCGGATTGACGTTCTGAAGAACATCCGCACCCAGAGCCTTGGCTTTGACCTTATCAATAAATATTTTAACAACCTTGAAATTCACGTCAGCCTCTAAAAGACTGAGACGGATTTCCTTCACCACCTCTTCGATATTGGCTTCGGTGATTTTGCTCTGACCACGCACCTTCTTCAAACTGGCCATGATCTTATCAGATAAATTCTCAAACATGGAAAACTCCCCAAAAGCCTTTCTTATCGTAGGCTTTGAATAATTTTTAGTCACGGAGCATCAATAGCGCCTTTTTTGTTCTTTCTTGCTATGAAGTGCGCAAAAAGGGGCCTTTCCGTGAAAAAAATTGCACTCATTTCATTCTTATCTGGCTTGAACCTTGTTTCCTCAGCTCAAGCTCAACTTGCCACTCACTCCACCGCCGTTGCCGGTCTTCGCGATGCTCGCAAAGAAATGGAAGTTCAAACTGAGAATCAAGTCCTCGAAAAACTCGAAGCTTCTCGTCTCGAAGATGAAAGAAATCGTCGTCATCAATTCGAGTCTCTCAACTTCAGCGTCGTCGATGATGGCTCCCCTTCATCACCAACGCTGGAAGGATCCTCGCTTTAAACTGAAGCGAGCCAATCCGTAAAAAAAGAGAAAGCCCAGGAGGGAAATGCCTCCTGCGGTCCACACATTGACATCACTCACTCCGAGAATGCCGTAGCGCAAACCATTGATCAAATACAACAGAGGATTGAAACGAGACACCATCTGCCAAAACGGATGCAAATGCTCAATCGAAAGAAACACGCCACCTAAATAAGTCAAAGGCAGCAAAATAAAAGCGGAAAAGGCCGAGAGTTGATCAAAGGTCGTCGCCCAAAACGCCACACTGATCCCGATCATCCCGAAAATCAAACCTGACACCACCACAAAAAACAAAGTCATCACAGGGTGAGCCACGGCCAGCCACTCCCCTTGCTGCGACCACATGAAGACCGCACCCACCACATAAGTGATGGCCGCCACCAAACTCCCTCTCACCAAGGCACCCAAGCTCATAGCCCAGATGATCTCTTGATCTGTCACCGGCGCCACTCTCAAGTCCTCAAGGTCACCGGAAAATTTCGAGGAGACAATCGAGGAGGACGAGTTCTGAAAGGCGTTGTTGATCAAACTCATCATCATCAGACCAGGAATCAAAAAGGCCAGATAACTCACTCCCTGATGTGCTTCCATCTGCTGTCCCAGAGACACCCCAAAAATCAGCAAATAAAGAAAAGAGGAAATAAAAGGTGTGATCACAGTTTGCACAATCACCTTCAGAAAGCGCGCAATTTCTCTTTTAAAAATTGTGGTAAATCCAATCATAAACTCACGCTCTCTCTCCACTGCTGACGATTTTTAAAAACGCTTCCTCTAAATCCCCTTCTTGAATGTGAATATCGCGGATTAAATTCGAGGGGACACCCAACTCCTGTAAAAACTCGCCAATGGGTTTATCCTGAGGAATCATAAAAACATGCTCGCCATTTTTAGAGGAAATCAATGCCGCTGAGGTCACATTCCAAGCTTCGGAAAGACGAAGAGAAAGTTTTTTATGCGTGTATTGACGAATGATCTCCTGAGTCTCCCCCAGACAAACCAAAGACCCCAGATTGACGATTCCGACTCGATCACAGAGTTCTTGCGCTTCTTCGAGATAATGGGTGGTCAAGAGAATCGACATCCCCTCCTCACGCAGCTCACGCACAAAGTTCCAGAGGTCTTCACGCAGACGGATGTCAACGCCGGCTGTGGGTTCATCCAACAGCAATAGTTTTGGATTATGCACCAAGGCCTTGGCAATCATCAGACGTCGCTTCATCCCTCCGGAGAGTTGTTTTACTTTCTTAAAGCGGTGCTCATAAAGACCGAGTTTATTCAGAAGAAAGTGAATGCGCTCCAGGTTGTTTTTAAAACCATAATATCCTGAATGAAAAACTAAAATCTCTTCGACATCAAAAAAACCGGAGTTGATCACCTCTTGATGAACCACTCCGAGTTGCCGCTTGGTGAACATCGGATCTTTGGTGACATCCACACCGAAAACCTGCACCAGACCTGAAGTCGGTTTCTCCAAAGTCGTGATGGTTGAAATCAACGTGGTCTTACCGGCACCATTGGGTCCCAACAGACCGAATATTTCACCGGGCTTGACATCAAAGGACATCCCCTTAACGGCTTCGACCGCAGCCTCGGGGTATCTTTTTTTCAACTGCTGAACAACTAAGGGGAGATTCATCGGGCCCTGCTAATACTGGTGCAGAATTCCACCTGAGGATTTTCACGTTTAAGCCAGTTCAAATCCCACTCCTGCCCCACGAGCACCACCGGATTGTCCTGGAGATCGCGGAACATATTGGCTCCCCCTTTGAGTTCACTCACCGCCTGGCCATCTTCCGTGCGCGGCCAGCGGGCTACACCGTAAGGCAGACGGTTGAGTTTAACTTCCAGATTGTATTCATCCTGCAGACGATGCAGGAGAACCTCAAATTGCAACTCCCCGACCGCGCCGATAATGGGATCTTGAGGACCCACCAGAGGATCAATGAAAAGCTGAATCGCTCCCTCTTCTGAAAGATGAGTCAAAGCCTCCTGCATCTTCTGGCGTTTCAGAGCATCCCGCACCGACAGTCTGCCAAACAGCTCCGGCGCAAATTTAGGAATGTCTTCGAACTTCACTTTTCCCGAGGCAAAAACACAATCACCAATGGCGAAGTTTCCGGTGTCTCCAACGCCGACAATATCTCCGGCATAGGCTTCATCGACGGTCTCCTTGTCGGCAGCAATGAACTGACTGGAGTAAGACAGCCTCAGCTCTTTGCTGTGACGAGAGTGCTTCACTTTCATGCCCCTCTCAAAACGACCAGAACAGATACGAATGAAGGCAATCCGATCGCGATGACGACGATCCATATTGGCCTGGATTTTAAAGACAAACCCTGTAAAATTCGCATCTAAAGGGTCCATCGCCTGCCCGTCTTGAGTGGGACGCGGCTGCGGTCCGGGAGCATATTGAGTGAAGAACTTTAAAAAAGTATCCACTCCGAAATTTTGTTTGGCGGAACCAAAGGTCACCGGCGAAATGGTCCCGTTCAAAAACTCCTGAACATCAAACGGCGGCAGAGCCCCCTCAATAAGGTCCAACTCCTCCAGAACCTGATCCGCGGATTCTTTGTCGAGATAGTCATATAAAATCGCATCGTCCTGCCCTTTTTGGAAAGGGATGATTTTATAATCCTCCACTTCCTCCCGGCGCTGATCGTAGATCCACAACTCTTTGGTCAGACGGTTGTAAATACCCCGGAATCTCTGACCGATTCCCAAGGGCCAGGTCACCGGATAGCATTGCAT
>JBCECD010000189.1:0-3537 GCA_039206745.1 Bdellovibrio sp.
GGTTAATATCGGGGAAAAAACCGGTGAGCTTGAGAATATGCTGACCCAGGTTTCCGACGCCTACGACTTCCAAGTGAAAACGAAATTAGAAGGCCTGACCAGTTTGATGGGTCCCGTAGTGATCGTTCTGATGGGTTTTGCTATCGGGATGATTGTCGTCGCCGTGATGGTTCCGATGTTCGAAATGGCGAATATCGCCGGCTGAGGCAGCGGCAAAAGTCCAGTCACAAAATGGCACTATCAACAACGCAGTCAGATGACTTTTTCATCGGCATAGACCCTTTACGTAGAGAAAGGCATCTGCTATCCTCAACATCTGTTCAACCTGAACAAGGAGTTTGTATGTCATTAATTAAAAACCGCCGCGGGATGACTCTGATTGAGATCATGATTGTTTTGGCAATCATCGGAAGTATTGCCGCTCTTCTTTTACCCAATATCACAGGGCAACTTGATAAATCTAAAGTTAAAGAAGCTCGGATTCAAATGACTCAAGTTATCAATGCTCTTTCCATGTACTACACAGACTGTGGAAAATATCCGCAATCTTTGGAAGGCCTCTCTAAAGCCGATCCAGAATGCTCTAATTGGGGACCTGAGCCCTACTACAAAAAAAGCCTCAAAGATCCATTTGGACATGACTTGGTCTATGAAGTTGAAGGTGGAGAATACACTTTGAAATCTCTTGGCAAAGATGGCCGCGAAGGCGGATCTGGCAACAACAAAGATATCACTCTCGAGGATATTCAGTAGGTTCCCCATGTCATCACAACGGGGCTTCACACTGATCGAAATCATGATTGTGCTGGCCATTGTCGCCGCACTGATCACCGTGGCAGCCCCGCGTCTTGTTAGTAAAGAAGGCAATATCAAAGCCGTCTCTCGTAAAATTCTTGTCCTCTCCAAAGAAGTTCGCAACAAAGCCCGCCTCACAAATTCCACCTATCGCCTGGCTATCAGCATGGAGGCCAACGAGGAAAAATACTGGGTGGAGCGCGCTAACGGCCCGCAACTGGTCGATCCTTTGGCCTACGAAAAAGAGAAAGAAAAAAGCAAAGATCAGGAGAACGCCCCTCCTCCTCTGTATCAAATGGATAAATCTTTCGGGAAGCAGGAGCAGCGTCTTCCCAAGGGTCTCCGGTTTGGCTCCGTGGAGACTGTGAACATGAAGGAACCTCTCACCTCCGGTGTCGCCTACATTCACTTTTTTCCGGAAGGCTTTGTCGAAGCCGCAGCCTTGCAGATCACAAATGGAAATAATTTAACCTGGACTCTTGTTTTTAATCCTTTAACGGGTCAAGCTGATATCATTGAGAAAGCGCAGTCGTTAAAGGACATTCAACGGTGAGAAAAAACGGATTCACATTGATAGAAACTGTCATGGCGATGCTGATCCTATCATCAGGTCTGCTGCTTTTGTCCAACTCCTGGAGCGGCAGCTTCATGCGTGTGCGCAAGACTCAGCTCTCCACGGAAGTAGCCGCCCTCCTGGAAAGAAAGATGATTGAAGTTGAGATGGAGTATGCCGGCAAATCTTTGGACTCCATTGACGAGGAAAAAGAAGACGACTTTGGTTCTGAGTACCCGCAATATTCATGGAAAATGACTTCGAAAGAGTTTGAGTTTCCCGATATCTCCGCCACTATGACAGCGCAAGAAGGTGGCGCCGATGAGATGTCTCTGACCCTGATGAAAACCCTGACCGAGCATCTATCCAAATCCGTGAAAGAAGTCAAAGTCACGGTGATCTACACCGGCGGGAAAAAACCTCTGGAGTTTTCCGCCACTCAATATTTTGTCGATTACGACAGGCAGCTTCCTCTCCCCTCCATCCCTGGAGCCAGTGGGAGCAGCAGCCAATGAAGTCTTTCACCAATGCCGATTCTCGCGGCTTTACGATGATCGAACTGATGATCACGATTACGATCCTGGCCACGCTGACAATCATGACAGCTCAGGCGATTTCACAATCCATTCAGGCCAAAGGCAAATTGCAGGATCAAATTGACGATGTCTCACGCCTTCGCGATGCCATGCGCCTGATGGAAAGAGACGTCAATCTCGCTTTCCATTACCGCGATATCGAAAAAGAACTGGAAGACACCATCAAGAAAAAAAATTCTGGCCAGAACTCTCAGACTCCGCGCACGCCCACACCGACTCCCACACCAGTGGCCACCCCCACCACCAATCGGGAAGTGCCCCGGCAAGACCCAGCCACTCATTGGATTGGATTGGAAAATAATATGGACTTCGTCACTCTCAATAATGGACGAACTGTGCGCAACTCTCCCCAAGCGGATTTTGTCGAAGTGGGCTACGCTTTGAAAGACTGCAAAAATGTGCGAGAGGACCGGGGTGCTTCCAAATGCCTGTGGCGACGCAGCTCGCCTTATGTGGACTTGGATGTCACCAAAGGCGGCGATGAAGTGGTGCTACTTGAAAACGTCTCGGAATTCAAACTGCGCTATATTGGCAAAGGCAAGCAAGATTGGGTCAGCACTTGGCGCACAGACACTCAAGGAGATGCTGCGACCAAGGGGAAATTTCCCCAAGCCGTGGAGATCTCTTTGACCATCCAAAAGAAAGTCAAAGACCGCAATAAAAAATACTCGATGCAAACCGTGGTGCCGATTCATTTCCCCAACAATCCGGAAGAAGGAGGGAGTAATGCGCAAGGAACTCAGCAAAATTCTGCGAACTCTCAATCGACCGGTCAGTAATCAGCGCGGCATTGCTCTCATGATCGCTATCGCCTGTCTGATGTTGATCATGTATTTCGCCATGGAAGTTTCCTACGACTCCAGCGTGGAATACCTGGTGAATGCTCAGGGTCTGAATCGTGTCAAAGCCTATTACGCCGCCAAATCCGGCATGCAACTCAGTCTTTTGCGCATCAAGATTTATCAACAGGCACAAAGTCAGCTGGGCTCGCAGTTGGGAGACAGTCAGCTTCTCAACAAGATCTGGCAATTTCCTTTTGCCTGGCCTCTGCCTATTCCGGCAGAGCTGAGTGCTGTCGACAAAGACAGTTTCAACAAACTCAGCAAAGAGTCTTTCATGGATGCCAGCTATATGGTCACCATCGAGGATGAAGGTTCGCGCATTGATCTGAATGATCTTGTGTCAACTTCTAAAGTTCTGCGTGAAACAGCAAAAAAACAACTCCTGATTATTTTTGAACAGAAGAAAAAAGCCGACAGTGAATTTTTACGTCAGTACAGCAATACCAACTTTGAAGAACTTATCAACAATATCGCCGACTGGATGAGTGCCAAAGCTCAATCGCAAAATGGTGGCGACAAACGAGCTCGCTATGCCGACTTGAATCGACAAGCACAAAACACGGACTATTATCCTCCCAACCGCAGCTTCCGTACGATCGACGAATTGCACTTTATTCCGGGCATGAATGATGACTTCTACAATTTACTTTTGCCTCGAGTCACCTTGTACGGGATGAAAGGCATCAATCCGAACCTGGCAACCCGTGAGGTTCTGCTCTCTCTTGATCCCGGCATGACGGAAGAGGCTGTC
>JBCECD010000189.1:3547-4380 GCA_039206745.1 Bdellovibrio sp.
GCCCTCACTCGTCGCGACAGCGAAAAAGAGGGAGGACCCTTTAAATGCGACAAAGACGGTGGCAGTGAAGACTTCTGGGGCTATGTTCAAACCAAAGGCGCTCGTCTCGAAGGGGATCCTAAAAATATTCCTTTGACCTGCGACAATGTGATGAATTTCAAAATTCGCAGCACCGGAGAATTCGCTGGGGCTACTCGCGAAATCACGGCCATTGTGATGGATATCAATCAGACAGCCACCAAGATCAAGTCCTACGTTGATAAGGAAAAAAAAGAAGCCGAAGGCGCTGAAGAAAAAGCTTCTGATCAGGAGCGATCTGGCACACCCGGTAAGACTTCAAACAAAAAAGACTCCCTCCCTAAAGGAGCCCCTCGCATCGTCTACTGGAACGAACGATAAAGAGAGTTCTAGACTATACTTAGCTCTTGTCCTTGTTATAAACTAGGACCAAAAGCTCGTTCAGGGAGGAACGCTTGAAATCACTGGGTATTGATATTGGTTCCAGCAGCATTAAAATTGTCGAAGTGCAGTCGACCTCCAAAGGATTTCAAGTTTCCCAACAATTCGAACATCCCCTCAATCTCGCTCCTGGAGCGGATCAAGAACTGGAGATCATTGAATTTCTCCGCAACTTTGTCTCGCACTACGATCCCGCACAAACTCGTTTTATCCTGGGCCTGCGCCAAGACCGTGTGTCGATTCGCAATAAGTTCTTTCCTTTCAATGACCGCCTCAAGATCAGTAAAAGCCTGGCCTTTGAGCTGGAAGAAGATCTTCCTTTCTCTTCCGAAAATGCGATCTTTGATGCCAAAATCATCCGCACAGTGGGTAGT
>JBCECD010000190.1:0-4359 GCA_039206745.1 Bdellovibrio sp.
GAATTAAAGACCTTTTATTCCGGGAAGAAACGCGGGTCAAAGAGCTCCTCGAAAAAGAGGAGACTCGTATACAGGAACTACTCTCCCTTGAGGAGACTAAGCTCAAAGAGTACAAAGAGAACCACGAAACTCTTTCAGCTCAGAATAAAACCCTAGAAGATTCCGTGCGCAGTCTCCAGGAGCGCCAGGCAAAGTTGAGCATGGAGTTACAGGAAACCGAAGTGAAGAAGGGGCATATCTTTAAGGAGTATGAAGCCCAAAAGATCTTTCTGAATGAAAAATTAGAAAAAGAAAAATCGCAGATGGCCAAAAGCGAAGAGCAGCGTTTGGAAGAAATGCGCATTGAAGCGGCCAAGCGATTGCAGAAGATGGAACAGGATATTATTGACGATATCATGCGCAAGAAAGCCTCTTTGGTGAAAGAGATTCATGTGGCCATTGAGCGGGAAGTTGTGAAGTTGGTTGAGCCGGCAAAGTGGCGCAGTGTCTCGCCGACAGTGGAGGGCCATATCATGGAAGCTTTGGAGGGTAAGGTCTCGACCTTATCGCAATCCACGGCGACATCTTCCACCAAACCTGTTGATCTGATAAAAAAAAGGAAGAACGAAAAAATACGCTGGGTGGCCATGGGCTTGGCGATGGGTGCTGGTTTGTATTTTATTTCCCAGAATGTGGTTCAAGAAGTTTTGCGTGACCGAGCTCCGATGCAAACCATGGTGAGTGCCGAAGCAAAAAAACGTCAGGAAGATTTAGAGCGAAGACGCTTCAATCCCCCACAGGTCGAGGACATTAAGGACAGCTATACTGACGCAGTTATATATACGAGAAATTTTGTAGAGATATATACGGAAGAGGATTTTCAAAAAAGATTGTATAAGGCAACCTCTCAGTACTTGCTCAAAACCTGGCGTGTGGATGAGGACAAATCCATTCATGTTCTTTCCACGGCGACGGCCTTGGTTAAAGAGTTGGCTGATAAAAAGAATAAGATCCATCCTGACTTCGTCAAAGAAGGTATCGAGAAAATGCGGCAATTAGAGGTGGAAACCTTGGCCCGCATGAAAGATATTTTGGGTTCAGAAGTTCGTGTGGAATCTTTCCGCAGATTTGAAAAGAATTTTTATAAGGAAGAAGTACAGCGCCGAACAATGGCTCAGCACTGATTCATTTCCTTCTCCCTGGCGCTTTTTAAGCCGCCATTTCCTCTTTCTTTACATAGGGAATTTCGATCACAGCACGGTGAGCGTGTTTGGACATCATTGCGGTTGTGATTCGGCGTAAGCCTTCAATATTACGACCTTGCTTCCCCAATAATTGCCCGTAGTCCTCGCGATGACAATGCACTTTGAATACGGTCGTGCGCGGACCCATCTCATAGTTGACTTTGACATCATCAACATGTTTCAACATCGCTTTGAGGACCGAGGTAATAATCATTGCAACATCAGAGCGAAAGTTATCTGCATCATTATTTTTGAAAAGTGGAACTGAATCCATGTCACATCCTTTATATAAACATAAGTTTGCAAATGCTTCGGATCGTTGTTGTGAAAAACAAAGTCCAGTTTTTGTCTTTCAACACATTTCCTCCGATGGCGTATACGGTATAAGAACACCACTGGTAGATTGTGACCGTATATATAAACTTGATTAAGTGGGATCTATCGAAACAAAATACGACAAGTTATTGATGAAGATTGCGGAGAACATCAAGCGTGTCCGCAAAAGCCAGGGCTTGTCCCAGCGGAACATGGAGTCTTTTGGTTTTGATCTGAGGAACTACCAGAGACTCGAAGCTGGGACTCATTCTCCCAGCCTTTATACTCTTCACAAGTTATCCGTGGCCTTGCGCGTGGATATATCTGAATTCCTGGAATAAAGCGTTTCAAAAGGAAATCGAATAATATTTTTATTCAACTATTAAGTCTTTTTTGAAGTCACCGATAAATAAACAGCAAATACGGTACTTTTTAACCGTCGGTTAGGAAGTACCGTATTCTTTTTATTATCCATTTTATTGAGGGGAATCAGGATGTTTTCGAAGCTGAGTTTGAAGGCCAAGATGTTATTAGCGTTTGTAGGGATATCGATGCTGCTATTAGCAGTTGGGGGTATTGGATGGTACTCAAATAAACGAGTTGTGGCCATCTATAATGTTATTGCGGATCAGAATCTGCCCAATGTGCAGACAATCGGGCGTCTGCGCTATCGAGCTCAGGAAGCCAATCGGGTTATGCTGCGCTCAACGATGTCTAAGACTCCTCAAGAAGTTGAAAAATACGTGAATGAGTTCAAAGAGTCTTTGGATCGCAATGATGAGTTGACTAAAAAGTATTTGGAGGTCGAGTTTCTTCCTGGAGAGCAGGCGTTATTCGATAAAGTGGATGCCGGTTGGAAAAAGTATGTTGCGGTTGCACAAGATATCTTAAAAACTGCGGGAAGACCTGAGCTGGAAGCACAAATGAATAAGCTTTTGGAGGAGGTAGTGCCCGGAGTTCGTCGTGAACACGATGACAGTCTGTCAGAACTTTTGTCTTTTCATGAGCGTGAAGTGGCAAAAGCTAAAACTGTGGCCGCAGATACCAGCCGTCAAGGGGAGGTCTTTATTTCCATCGTGATCGGGATCGGCTTTTTGTTGGCAACAGCTATCGGCTTTATCTTTGCAAACTCTTTAGCCTCTTCTCTGGGACGAATCAGTGGTGAGATTTCAAGTTCAGCTGATCAGACTTCAGCTTCAGGTACTCAGCTTTCAGCAGCCAGTCAGCAATTGTCTGCAGGTTCCTCTGAAGCGGCAGCTTCACTTGAAGAGACTGTGGCCTCTTTGGAAGAATTGTCGAGTATGGTGAAACTCAATGCGGATCATGCGAAAGAAGCGAATGCCCTGTCTCAAAAATCGAGAGATTCAGCAGAGCAAGGTGAAAGTGAGATTACAAAGTTGATTGGTGCGATGGAAGACATTGCCAATGGCTCGAAAAAAATCGAAGAGATTATCACTGTGATTGATGATATCGCTTTCCAAACAAACTTACTGGCTTTGAATGCGGCGGTGGAAGCAGCGCGTGCGGGTGAGCAAGGAAAAGGTTTTGCAGTGGTTGCGGAAGCGGTTAGAAACTTGGCGCAAAGAAGTGCGGCTGCGGCTAAAGATATCACCACTTTGATTCAAGATAATGTGGCCAAGAGTGAAAATGGGGCGCGTGTAGCGAGCCAAAGCGGAACGGTCTTGAAAGATATTGTGAACTCAGTGAAAAAAGTTTCAGACCTCAACAGTGAGATCTCTGTGGCCAGCCAGGAGCAGGCAAGTGGTTTGGAGCAGATCTCCAAAGCGATGAATCAGCTGGATCAGGCGACACAGGGAAATGCAGCATCTTCTGAAGAAGTGGCAGCATCCTCGGAGGAGATGTCAGCGCAGGCTGTGCTCTTGGCTGATTTGGTGACAGATTTGCGTGGGTTGGTGCAAGGAGAAGGAAACGTGCAGAAGCGACCTCAGGAGTCCACTCGTCGTCCTGCGAACAAACCTCTGGCTGCGGTGAAGTCATTCCATAAACCTAAAGCAGTAAATCCGAAAAAAGAGGCAGAAGAAATTCTGCCCCTGGAAGATGCGCCAGATCGTAAAGTGGGCAATGTCTCCGGTTTCTAAAGGAGGATTTTGTGACAGATCAATATTTGACATTCTCTGTGGATAAACAAAACTATGGAATCCAGATCGGTGCGGTGAGAGAAATCAACCGCATCAGTGAGATCACTCGCATTCCAGAAGCTCCCTCCTATGTGGCGGGAGTGATGAATCTGCGAGGACGAGTGATTCCGGTTGTGACCTTGCGTTTGCGTATGAAGTTGGCGGAAACGGAAGTGACCAAAGAAACTTGCACGATTGTGGTGGAAACCAAAGCGGGGCAGGTCGGAATCATCGTGGATTCGGTCAGCTCCGTGATCAATCTGGATCAAGAGAACATCGATGAGTCTCCAGTACAACAAGGAGATGAAAACTACATCATCGGTGTGGGAAAACTTGATGATGGTATGATTATGCTGGTGGATATTGAGAAATGTTTAGGTTCTGAAATCTCTTATCATCAACCCGAGATCGCGGAGGCCGCATAAGGTCTCTCGACGCGGCAACCATCTCTGGTCAATAGCATCAAAATAGGATAAACAGTTCAAAAATAGGGAAGAGGGCTTTTGTGGGAAAGCCCTCTTCTTATTTATTTGATGCGTCGTATTGGAGGTTTTATGATGTCGCCGGGTCATGCGCAGCAGATTGATATATTATTCGCCGTTGCGGGCATTTTATTGCTGGTTATTTTTGCGACCATTTTTTTAAGTATCGCAAAACGTTCGCGCAAAGGGGCTCCTCCGGTG
>JBCECD010000191.1:0-4328 GCA_039206745.1 Bdellovibrio sp.
GATCATACCACCCCAAGAAGGAGCCCACAACATTACAGAGAAGATCATTCCCAATGTTTGTGCCCATTCAGGCAGAGAAGTGTAAAGCAAGTGATGCGGTCCTGCCCAGATATAGATGAAAACCAGAGCCCAGAAATGCACGATCGACAGGCGGTAAGAATAAACCGGACGATTCGCAGCTTTAGGAACATAGTAATACATCAAACCCAAGAAAGGAGTTGTCAGGAAGAACGCCACAGCATTATGTCCGTACCACCATTGCACCAGGGCATCCTGAATACCTGCATACACAGGATAAGACTTCAAGAAACCAACAGGGACTTCGATGGAGTTGACGATGTGAAGAACAGCCACGGTGATGATCGTCGCAATATAAAACCAGATCGCCACATACATGTGTTTTTCACGGCGTTTACGGATCGTCATGAAGAAGTTCAAACCAAAGACCACCCAGATCAGGGCAATGGCGATATCAATAGGCCATTCCAGCTCCGCGTACTCTTTTGATTGCGTGTAACCCAGAGGCAAAGTGATCGCTGCCGCGACAATGATCAATTGCCAACCCCAGAAGTGTATCTTGGATAGCACGTCTGAGAACATGCGCGCTTTCAATAAGCGCTGAGACGAGTGATAAATACCGGCAAAAATGGCATTCCCAGCAAAGGCGAAGATCGCCGCGTTGGTATGCAAAGGCCGAAGTCGACCAAAAGTGATCCACTCCAGATTGGCATTAAGGGGCCAATAGGCCAGTTGCAAAGCCGCCAGCAAACCAAAGAGAAAGGCCGCTGCGGCCCATATCATTGTCGCCAGGGTGAATTTTTTGACGATATCGTCATCGTAATATATTTTTTCGATGAGATTTCCAGTTGTGTTCACGATTTTTTCCTTTCGTTGTCATCATTTAAAATTCTATGTGCAGGAGTCTCCAGGTCATCGAATTGACCTTTTGAAGTGGCCCAGAGAAAGGCGGAGACAAAGCCAATCCCCAAAAGCAAAGCCATTGGTATCATCAAGATGATTATGTTCATTTGAACCCCCATAGAGATGAGAGAATGATAGCAATAGAGCTGACCGGCATCAAGATGGCTGCCATCATTGGGTCTATGAATCCGAGCAGGGAGAGAGCCCCGCCCACAGTATTGTAGATCAGGGAAATGCTTAAGTTGCGGACAAGAACTCGTTGGGTTTGATGGGACAGCTTCATCAAGTCAAACAGAGGAGAAAGTCCGCCGCGAGTGAAGTAGACATCGGCGCTGTTCAGACTCAAGTCTACACTGCCTTTCACAGCAATACCTAAGTCTGCCGTTTGCAAGCTCAAGGAGTCATTGGCTCCATCTCCGATCATGCAGGTGTGGCGGTATTTCTCAACGATGGTTTTCTTATCTTCGGGGAACAGCTCGAAATAGGCTTTGTCGCGGGCGATTCCACAGGCATCTGCTGTCTGCATCACGCGCCCTTTTTTATCACCGGAGAGAAGAAAACATGCAATGCCCTGACTTTGTAACTCTTGAACAGCTTCAGGAGAGTCCGGGCGCAGGGAATCGATGAAATAAAGACGACAGATGCTTTCATTGTTTTTCAGGAGCTCAATGGCGAGTTCTGTCTCATGGGTGGTTTCGGAGAGATGACGGATTTCATAAGTGTCTCCTGCAATCACGCCGCGCACACCTCGACCTAAAATCTCCTGAGCATTTTCGACTGTGCAGAATTCAGCTGGAGCGGTCCAGGCCTGTCGAAGTGCAAAGGCCACCGGATGATAAGAGGGGGCTTCGAGACTCAAAATCACTTTTTGCAATTCCGGAGGCACGAGTGAAGGCTGAGAGTGAGAAAAACGCAAGCTGCCCTCAGTTAAAGTGCCGGTTTTATCAAAGAACACATTCTTAATCTTCAAAACTTTTTCCAGGCTGGTGGCATCTTTAAGCAGCAAACCCATCTTCTGCGCCTTTTTCAAGGCCAGGCCAAAAGTCAGAGGGGATCCGAATGCCAGAGCACAAGGGCAAGCCAAAACAATCAAAGCCAAAGAGCGATTGAAAGCCTCCTGGGCATCTACATGCATGTAGACAAGGAAGAACAAGATGGCGATTGAGAACACCACCACAATCAGCTTTTGCGCCAGGCGATCTGTTAGCGCCACGAAGTGACTTTTCGCCAAGGCTCCCTGATCGAGTTGCTGCAAAAGTTGTCCCAACTTACTGCTGCCAAAAGGAACAGTCAGGCGTACCAAGATCTCATCGTCCAGGACGCGAGTGCCGGCAAACAAAGTCATTCCCTTCGAGAACACCTTTGGTAACGATTCACCATTAAAGAGCGACATGTCCAAAGTCGCCTGAGCAGAGAGCAACTCGCAGTCTGAAGGTAAGTTTTGATTGCGCACCACTTTCAAAGTGTCACCGGCCTCAGCCAGAGTCCAAGGGATGCTTTTTTCTTCGGAGCCATCCAGGCGCAGGTACTTCTCCGTTTGGAAGAAGGATTTAATACGATTGGGAGAAAGATAGTTCTGTTGCACGCGTTTTAAAAGATAACGTGCGGACAGGATAAAGAACATAAAGCTGGCGGTGCTGTCATAATAGATAGCTCCTTCACCGCGAACCAAATTGTAAGTCGAGAGCACAAAACCAGAGATCATTGCGATCACAATCGGAAGATCGACATTGATCACTTTATATTTTAAAGAGTTCCAGGCGCCGCGATAAAAAGGCACAGCACTATAAAAGAGAATAGGTAGAAACAGAGTAAAGCTGATCCAGTTAAAGACTTCAGCCCAACTTCCCGCTAGACCCGCGTATACCGGAATGACAAATAACATAGTGTTGCCGGCGCAAAATCCAGCGACGGCAATTCTCTTCATGAAGGTTCTGTTCTCTGATTTATAGCGCTCCGCCAGATTGTCTTGCGTCGAAAGGAGAGTGGGGTTGTAGCCCAACTCCTTTATGACGTGAGCCACTTGGGCCAGAGAGGCCTGTGCATTCAACTTCACGGCGACCGTGGACTGGGCGAAGTTCACTCGGGCCGCCTGCACTCCTTCATAAAACTCAGGGAGTTTTTCTAAAAGATGAACGCAGGAGGAGCAGTGCAAGCCCTCGGCGAAAAATAGATAGTCGAATTCAGTTTGTTGCGAATGGCGGTAGAGCTGACGGAACTCTGGCTGATCCAGATAAGTATACGGGTTCTGAGCAGAGCTGAGAACGGGCAGTGGCCCCACCTGGCAGGCCAGCATTTCGCAAGCATTGCAACAATATTTTTCCCCTTGCGTGGGAGTGCCGCAATAGTCGCAGTTCGAAATTTCTTTAGGAAGACTCTGTGTTTCCATCCATTCCCTCGGTGAAATGTCTCCACTACTATGCATGCTGTTCAACACGCAGAACATGATCAGCGTCATGTCCTACGGGGGAAGTGTCATTTTTTTGTCTCAAACCTGAGGAAAGGTTACGCCGGGAGGATGGAGGATGTCGAGCGAATTATCGGACTTCAATTCGTTCGCGCAATTTCTCTTTCGAGAGAATACGAATGTTTCGACCATCCGTTTGATCGATCAAACCTTCTTTTTCAAATTGAGAAAGAGTGCGGATGACAGTTTCAGGAGTGGTTCCTGCCCACTGCGCGATCTCTCTCCGAGTCCAGCTCTGATGTGAGAAGTGATCTTGTAAGAACAAAATCGCCTCAGCTATTCGCTCTGGAGCTCCTTTATCCATTTGATCCATCCACTTCTCTTCAGCCAAGCGGAGATCTCGGGAAATATGAGTGAGCAATCGCATCGCCAGATCAGGATGAGATTTGAAGATACTCATAATTTCCGTTTTTGGAACAAAACACAGCTGACAGTCTTCCATGGCAACAGCCGTGGCATGATAAGGCTCTTGGGCAAAGAGAGAACGATAGCCTAAAGCTCCTCCAGGACCGACCAAACGTAAAGTGTGAGCAGCCCCTGTCGGGGAGGTCACCTCTAGCTTTACGAGACCTGCCTGAATAGTGAAAATGCCGAGAGGGTCATTGCCAGCGTAAAAAATCATTTGTCCCGCTTTGAAATGGCAGGTGACCCGGGCTTTCTCAATCATATCCAGAACGTCTGGAGATGAGCACAGGATACTGTCGTGCTTCATACCGCAGGTATCGCAAGACGTGTGAATAGGTGGACATTCTTTTTTACTCGACATGGGGTCTATCCTATCAAGAAACTTTGTTGAGTGCCAGGTGTAAAAGTTCCGCGTCGCGGGGCTCGCTAAAAGACGTGATATTGAGACGTTCAGCTGCTTTCCAGGCCTCCGCGGAGAGATTCCAAAGCCTTAAACGGTCGCGGGAAAGTTCAAAAATTCACATTCGATCTTGGA
>JBCECD010000192.1:0-2849 GCA_039206745.1 Bdellovibrio sp.
ATCATGCCCGACAACCAGAGTTTTCGGATTTAAAGGGCGCATAATATAATGCTCTAAAAAATCCTGCGCCGAAACCTGAGAAAATTCAGGAGTGAAAGGCTGAGTGATCACCACATCAATCCCCCGGCCCGCAAACTGCTCTTGCTGATCCCGGAGATCGAACAGTCGATAAGTGGCGCGCTCAGGATGAAGAACTTTCACGGGATGCGGATGAAAGGTATAAACAACAGCGGGCACAGCATAGTGCCGAGCCTCTCTCACAACATTCTCCAGCAGCTGCTGATGCCCCAGATGAACACCGTCAAAGTTCCCAATCGTCACAATGGAACACTCCAATGAAGAAGTCATCTGCTCTACACCTTGAAAGATATGCATATTTTTCAATGTACCGCCTTTTACGGACGGGTTAATAGTTGAATTTTTCAATTAATTTGCTATGTTGCGACGCGTGCAAAGAAAAGCTTTTCACTCTTTCATAAATCGCCTCGAGGTGCTTCTTCGCTTCTTTTCCCGACGTCGAGGTTTTTGGCTGCGTTGCCTGTTATGCTGGGCGATTGGCTGTCTGGCTTTGTCGAATGACGAAATCAATGCCTATGATCAACGATTCCAACTGCGAGGGGATCAAAAGACCTCCTCACAAATTGTTCTCATCACCATCCGCCAATCTGATTTTGCCATGGTGTACGACAATCGCACCAACTTCCTCGACAACATGGCGGAAGTCACAGACATCACCGACAGTTTTTTTTGGCACAAAAGAATTTGGACTGAATTGCTTGCGCGCCTCCTTCAACAAAATCCTCGAGCCATTGGCGTGACTTTGTATTTTGGCGACAATATCGGTTCAGTTCGCATGTCACCCGATGAGCAAAAGTTGTTCTTGGATCCTCGCGTGGTGTGGGCTTCCACCACCAACAGCTTGGAGCGCATTCTCACTCCCGTCTTCACCAATCGTGAGCGCTCCAACTTGGGCAGCAATGAGTTGCGACGAGACGAAGATGGTTTGGTCCGCCGGGTCTTTCCCCAACGCGCCGACATGCCTCACCTTGTAGAGAAGATCACCGCCAAAAAATTTCCGACAACCATGGCCGGTCTGCCTATCAACTATCGAGGCTCGAATCGCGTTTTCACCCAATACTCTTTAAGCGAGTTGATCTATGATGAAGTCCCTGCTGATGCCTTCCGTGATAAGATTATTTTAATCGGAGCAGAGACATCCTCAGGTCCGAGCTATGCCACTCCCTTGGGCACACTTTCACGCATGGAGATTCTGGCTCACATCACGGATACCGTCTTAGGGGAAAAGTGGATTCACCGTCTGCCTTTTGCTTGGTATGCAGGAGCTTTCTTCGTCCTCACCTTGCTCGCGGTGTTTCTAATAACCACCTTCCCTCAGTCCGTGGCCTTGTTTTTTATTTTGTGGGTGGGAACTCTTTTAGCCGCTCTTTCAGCCTGGGGTTTTGATTCCTTTTTCTTCTGGACACCGGCCTTTTCGCCTTTCGTTCTCTTGGGAGCCTCCTGGATTATTTTTATCGGCTATCAGGCAACCAAAATTGAAAAACAAAACTACCGATTACAACAAGAACAACAATATCTCCAGGAACTGGAGCAACTGAAAAACAACTTCGTCAGCTTGATCTCTCACGATCTCAAAACACCGATCGCCAAGATTCAAGCGATTGTCGATCGCCTCCTGACTCAGGAGCCGGCTGATCCATTAAAGCAAGATCTACGCTCTCTGCGCACTTATAGCGAAGAGCTGCATCGCTACATCCACTCTATTTTGAAAGTCCTGCGCGTGGAGTCACGGGACTTTAAAGTGAATATGGAGGTGGGAGATATCAATGAGGTTATCGAAGAGGCTTTGCAACATCTGCGCCCTCTCGCACAAGAAAAAAATATTCAGATCCACACTGCTCTCGAACCGATGTTCTCTTTGGAATTTGACACCACTCTGTTGAAAGAAGTGATCATCAACCTCATAGAAAATGCCATCAAGTACACACCTCACGGCGGCATGATTGAAGTGATTTCTTCTGAGTCTGACGAAGATGTGCAAGTTGTTGTCAAAGATACAGGCGAAGGGATCAAGCCCGAGGATTTGGATCGTGTCTGGGGCAAATTTACGCGGGGAAGCGATCAAGATTTAAAAACCAAAGGTACCGGATTGGGACTTTATCTAGTAAAGTATTTCATCGAACTTCATGGCGGGAAGGTCAAAATGGAAAGTGTGGTCGGCCAGGGCACCACCGTGACCTTCACTCTGCCTTTGGATTCGGAAAGTGAGGCTATGGTATGACAAAACAAATGCACACTCTGATTGTGGATGACGAGGCAGAACTTCGCCGTTCTGTGATCTCCATTCTCACCTCAACCATGCCGGAGATTGACTTTGTCATCGACGAAGCCGGCACCGGCAAAGAAGCTCTCGAAAAAGTTAAGCAGCAACAGTGGGATCTGGTTTTAATGGATGTCAAAATGCCTGAAATGAACGGCCTTGAAGCTCTCACCGCAATCAAGGAACATGATCCTCGCACCTTCGTGGTTTTGATGACAGCTCACTCGAATTTGCATGATGCTGTTCTCGCCATTAAAGAGGGTGCCTATGATTACGTCGAAAAGCCCGTGCAATCTCAGCGCATTTCTGAAATTGTGCGCAAAAGTCTGGAAGCCCGCGATCTGGTATCGAGCTTGGCTCTGTCCAATCCCATCTTTGACGACGACATCGACACCGAATTTGTCGGAGGCTCCTCCAAGATGAAAGAAGTGTTCAATCTGATCTATCGTCTGTGCAAAGTCGATACGACAGTGTTGGTGCGCGGAGAGAATGGCACCGGCAAAGAGCTGGT
>JBCECD010000192.1:2859-4324 GCA_039206745.1 Bdellovibrio sp.
CTATTCACTTCAACTCCCCTCGCAAATCAGGCAGTTTTGTGGCCATCAACTGCGGAGCCATTCCGGAGTCCCTCATGGAAAGTGAACTTTTCGGCCACGAGAAGGGCGCTTTCACCGGCGCTGTGGAACGCAAAATTGGTAAATTTCAATTAGCTAACAATGGAACCCTGTTCCTCGACGAAATCGGTGAGCTCAAACCTGACATGCAGGTCAAACTCCTGCGGGTTCTGCAAGAGCGGAAATTCACTCCTGTCGGCGGCACACGCGAAGTGAAGACCAACACCCGAATCATCGCGGCCACCAATCGCAATCTCGAAAAAATGATGGAAGAAGGAACCTTCCGTGAGGATCTTTTCTATCGCTTGAATGTGATGCCGATTTTCCTGCCACCTCTGCGCGAGCGCATTGAAGACATGGAAGCTTTGACTCAAAACTTCATCAAAAAATTTTCCAAGCAACATGCTCGTCATATCATGGGCTTGACCGAAGAAACTTTGGATTTGCTCAAATCCTATCGCTGGCCTGGCAACATCCGCGAATTGGAGAACGTGATTGAACGAGCTTTCATCGTTGAGAATTCCCCTCTGATCACTGTCGACTCTTTACCTGAATCTCTGCGTCTGGCCCCCAAAGGAACTCCGGATAAAACAGCCAATGTGGGTTATACAGGGCCTCTGGATTTTGATGTTTTCAAGGAAGGTATGGAGAAGGAATTTATTGTCAGCGCCTTGAAAGCCAATAACGGACGGATCAACCAAACAGTGGCTCAGGCGAATATTCCCAAGAACACTCTGCTGCGCAAGATTCGCAAGTACGGAATCAATGTGAAGGACTTTACTGGCGAAGAATAAAGCCCGCTGTGCGCAGCACTTCTTCAGCGGAAATACTTTTCATGCATTCATGAGTTTTGATCGGGCAAACCTGATGTCCGTGCTTCCCACACGGGCGACAGGCGAGTCCCTCTTTTTGCACGACATAACTTTGAGCAGACCATGGACGGAAACCAAACTCCAAAACTGTCGGTCCAAACACCGCAATCAAAGGCGTCTCACAGACCGCCGCCAGATGCGTGGACGCGCTGTCATTTCCAACAACCAAAGCAGCTCTGACTATCAATTGCGCGGACTCGATAATTTTTGTCTTGCCTGCGAGGGAGACAGCCCCCGGAATCGCGGCGGCAACTTCCTCAGAGAGCGTCTCTTCACCGGGACCTCCCATCACATAGATATGAAAGCCTTTTGCCTGAAGAGCTTGTCCTGTCTTGATAAAACCTTCTTCCGTCCAACGCTTGGTGGCCCACACACTGCCTGGAAAAAGCAAGACAGCTTTGCCGTTCTCAAAACCTTTCAGAGCAAAATGCTCTTTGAGGCTTTCGTAAAGAGACGTCATTTCGAGAAGAGGTCGCCGCAGACTCATCGAAGCCCAAGACGGCGCAGCGGAAAGATGCCCATAGGACTGTGCTTGA
>JBCECD010000193.1:0-2605 GCA_039206745.1 Bdellovibrio sp.
GTGTTGGGCGCAGCCAAGGCTGTGATTGTACCGAGCACAGGGATTGCTCATCTAGCAGCCTCTTTAGGAACCCCTGTGATTGGTTTGTACTCTCCTGTGCGCGTTCAGCATCCTCGCCGTTGGGCTGCGCGGGGACCTCAGGTCAAGATCCTGATGCCCCCTGTTCCCAATATGAATCTTATCACCTCCCAAGAGGTGGTGAAAGCCTTGCAACAGCTATGACCAGGTCTTTTACTTTCCCCGCCTCTTTTGAATCCGCTCTGGAAAAAGCGCTTGAGAACTATAAACTCTCTTTGAGCGATGCCAGGACTTTAGCGAAAAATGTTTTGCTGCTGTCGGATTATTTTATTCAAAATCCCGAGGGCAGCACTCCTTGGAAAGAAACCTGGGCTCAGATCGCTTATCTCTGCTATTTTTTACCTCTGAACGCAGCTCGTTTAGCCGCTGTGATCCACGAGGGGGAAAAGCGCGCTTTCTTTGCTGGATTGGAAAATGTCGTTGATTTTGGTGCTGGGCTTGCAACGGCTTCTTTGACATTAGCGGAAAAGCACTCTTTGCGTTTTCATCTTGTGGAGCAAGCTTCAGAGCCTCAGAAATTGGTGGAAAACTTTTTTCCGCAGTTTCAACCTGTGGGCTGGTATCGCACTTGGCCTTCAGGCTCCTCTTTGAATGCAAAAAAAACTCTCGCCGTATTTTCGTATTCATTCACCGAGTTGATGGAATTACCGAAGTGGGCCTGGGACTATGAGGCCTTGATGATTGTGGAGCCTTCTACACAGCAAGATGGACGCCGTTTGCTGGAATTACGCCATCAGCTTTTGCAAAAAGGTTTTCATGCGTGGGCGCCCTGCACGCATGAGCAGGCTTGCCCTCTGTTGACTCAATCGAAGCATGATTGGTGTCATGATCGCATTCACTTTACAGCACCGGCATGGATGCAAAAAATTGAAGAGTCTTTACCCATGAAGAATCGCACTCTGACGATGAGTTATTTGCTGATGAGAAAAACCCCGCCGCAACCGCTGCAAGCGGCGCGTATTGTGGGAGATCATTTGGCGGAAAAGGGAAAAGATCGTCAGCTGATCTGCCGGGGACCTGAACGTGAATTCTTAGCGTGGATGCACAAGAACGGACTGAAGCAAGAAATCCCGCGTGGAGTTTTAGTGTCCTTACCAGAAGATGGCATCAAAGTCGCCAATGAGATTCGTGTGCAATCCCCGATCACAGTGCTCGAAAGCAATGATTGAATTTCCGCTCTCAACGGAAGGTATTTAAAGACCACCCCAGACCTCTTTATAGTTTTTTATAAAGAGGCGGAGATAAGTAAGAACTCAACACTTCAGTATTATTTTTATGCTAGAGCTCTTGTAAAATTTAAGGGCGAGTTACTGGGAACAGTGACACGGAGATTTGATAAGTCTTACCGTTGCTCACTCCACCATCCAACATTTGCGCCAATTCCTTGCGGAATTCTTTGATGCGCTCTTTGGCTTGAGGCAGTCGATCCTCATCGACCGTGATAGAGATGGTTGAATGCTCACGCTCTTCAGTCGGCATGCGCTCTAACATTCTCTCCAGCTTGCGCTTCATTTTTTTCTCGCGGCTGATTTCACCAAAGCGCTGCAACTCTTCCGGCGTCAGGTTCAGGCGTTCGCCGAACATACGGATAGTGCGCATTGTGACAGTTCGTTTGCCATTCAGAATTTTGGACAGAAAAGACGAGTCCACTTCTAAATGACGCGCGAATGCTCGCAAAGAGTAGCGCGGGTAGTTTTGGCTACGACGAGCCAGTTCATCTTCAAGGAATTGTCGAAAATCTGAGTTTTTATTTACATTTTGCATATGATCACAATTATTGATCGGGGGCTGAATAATCAATAATTTGTTCACACCTTACAGATATTTAATGCAACCATTCGGGGTGCGTCATTAAATGGGAGTAAAGTTCTAATTTTTATCTAATATCAAGAGCTTACGAACTCGCCCCCGCTCCATGACTTGGTGTTCATAAAGCTTCCATTGCTTAGTGGAGAAAAGTTTTTCTCGCAAAAGATCGTGTAATTTTTTCTCGTCTCTCTGGGGTCCCAAGATCATTCTCTGTGTCTGCAAAACTCCACGCTGATGCAGTTCACACAGAATTTTGTATATATTGAGTGCTCCAACACCAGCAATGACAAGGGTTCCGCAGATCGGAGATAAGATCTCTTCGCCTTTTTGTGCATAGAAGTAAGCCTGTGTTGGATGATGAGGCTGATAATATTCCTTGTGAAACCGACTCTGTAAACGTGAGATAATTGATGGCACTTGATCCACAAAATGCACTTCCGAAAAGCACTCGCTGGCGTAGGCGTTCAGTCCCATATAGCCATGATCACAGCAAAAATCCCAGACAGGATGCTCTGGTAACAAGTGATCATAGATAAGCTGCATTCGCAGCGAAAGCTTATACATAGTGGCTTTGATAGCACGCTCTGAATAAAAAACCGAGTCAAAAAAGAATCCTCGTTGACTGTCTGCTTACGGAACAGGAAACTCGGCCCATGAAAAAAACTCCCCTCTCAGCAATCCATGAAAGTCTTGGTGCCCGCATGGTCGATTTCGCCGG
>JBCECD010000193.1:2615-4308 GCA_039206745.1 Bdellovibrio sp.
GTACATGCCCGTTCAATATACAGGCCTGCGCGAGGAGCACGACAATGAGCGCACGCATGTCGGCTTGTTAGATCTCTCTCACATGGGAGAAGTCCGCTTTAAAGGACCGCACGCCTTGGCTTCCCTGGAGTGGTTGACGACAAACGATGTGAGCAAGCTCAACGACGGTGAAGCTCAATACTCGCTGTTGCCGAACGATCAAGGTGGCTTGGTGGATGATATCATCGTCTACTGCTTGAAAAAAAATGAAGACTACCTCGTCTGTGTCAATGCCTCGAACAAAGACAAAGACTTTGCCTGGATGAGCCGTCACAACAAAGGCGCTGATATTTCTGATGAGAGTGAGAGCTGGGGGCAGATCGCTATTCAAGGGCCTCAGGCTTTGCCGCTCTGTGATCGTGTTTTTGACTTCAAAGTCAGCGAGATGAAGCCTTTCACCGTCAAGGTCTCCACTTTCCAAGGATTCAAAGTGATGGTGGCGACGACGGGTTACACCGGCGAAAAAGGCTGTGAGGTTTTTGTCGAGGCTGCGGGCACACCAGCTCTTTGGAGCACACTGCTTGAGCAAGGCAAGGATTTACAGGTGATGCCCATTGGTCTGGGCGCTCGCGATACTTTGCGAACAGAGATGAAGTATTCCCTCTATGGCCACGAGATTGATGACACAACGAATCCATACGAAGCGGGTTTGGGCTGGGTGATCAAACCTGCCAAAAAAGACTTCATGGGTAAATCTTTGATTGTTGGAAAAAAAGAGGCGGGCCTGACTCAACAGTTGGTGGGCTTTAAAATGTTGGAGCGAGGGATTCCTCGTCAGGGCTACTCCCTGTTTTCTTTTGACAACAAAGAAATCGGCAAGGTAACTAGTGGTACGCATTCACCGACTTTGGATGAGCCTATTGGCATCGCTTACATTGATGTCGCGTCCTCAAAAGAGGGAACTGAGTTTCTTCTCGATATCCGCGGTCGCAAAGTGAAAGCGGTAGTGGTTAAAACCCCCTTCGTACAAAAATAAAAGGAGCCGATCATGGCATTTCATATTCCTGAAGATTATTACTACACTAAAGAGCATGAGTGGGCTCAAGTTGACGAGAACATTGTCACTGTAGGCATCACTGAGTTTGCTCAAGATCAATTGGGCGAGATTGTTTACGTTGAACTTCCAGAGGAAGGACAAAAAATCACTCAAGGACAAACTTTCGGCGTTGTTGAGTCGGTGAAAGCGGTCAGCGATCTTTACGCTCCTGTTTCCGGCACTGTGATCGAAGTAAACATGAGCTTGGGCGATGACCCTTCTGTTTTGAACGACGATCCTGTGAACGAAGGCTGGCTTGTTCGTATCGAGATGGACACTGAAAAAGAGTTGGCCAATCTGATGCGAGCTCCAGACTACAAAAAACTGATCAGCGAAAAATAGTCTTTCTGTTCCGCGAGCAAAGCCTCTTCTTTGAGATTTTGCTTGCAACCCGATGGCATTTTACGCTATCACTGAGCTTCAAATTTTAGGTGTGCCCCGCTGGTGAAATTGGCAGACACGCTAGACTTAGGATCTAGTGCGCAAGCGTGGGGGTTCAAGTCCCTCGCGGGGCACCAATTCAAAATTTAAAAAGCCGAGAGAAATCTCGGCTTTTTGTTTTTCTGGGCCTATCCTAAATAAGATTCAAATCTTATCTAAGGATCAAAAATGAAATAT
>JBCECD010000194.1:0-243 GCA_039206745.1 Bdellovibrio sp.
AATTAAAACAGCGCAAGAGTTGGGCTTACCTCCTGCGATCATGGATATGATTGATTGTGATCGCGGTCTGATCTTGGTAACAGGGCCGACCGGTTCGGGTAAATCAACGACCTTGGCAGCGATGATCCATCAAATTAATATGACTCGTGAAACTCACATCATCACGGTGGAAGATCCTATCGAGTTCGTACATCCCACTCTCAAGTCCCTGGTGAATCAACGGGACGTGGGAAGTCATACAAA
>JBCECD010000194.1:253-4263 GCA_039206745.1 Bdellovibrio sp.
TTTGCCAATGCCTTGAAAGCGGCTCTGCGTGAGGACCCGGATATTTTACTCGTGGGTGAGTTGCGTGACTTGGAAACAATCTCTCTGGCGCTCACGGCGGCAGAGACAGGTCATATTGTGTTTGGAACTCTTCACACGAATAGTGCCGCTAAAACCGTGGATCGTATCATTGACGTTTTCCCGGCGGGACAGCAGCAGCAAATCCGCACAATGCTGGCAGAGAGTTTACGCGGCGTCATTGCGCAAACTCTGTTCTCACGCGCTGACGGCCAAGGCCGGGTGGCAGCCTATGAGATCATGCGCAATACCAAAGCCATTGCCAATCTGGTACGGGAAGGAAAAGTCCATCAAATCCCTTCAGCTATGCAAACCGGCTCAAGCCAAGGCATGATCTTGTTTGAGAAGTACATCGAAGATCTCGTGCGCAAAGGAAAAGTTTCAACCGCCGATGCCAAAACCTTCCTGGGTCAGGCTGGAGGTGGAGACACTGCCGTGCAAGGCACTTTGGCTGGCGCCACACCTAGTGCTCGCACAAAAGTGGGATAGGGACCTCTTCTCGACTGACCATTGCATCGACCCCCAAACTGCGATAGCGTTGAATGCAACGTTTGGGGTTTACTATGAAATTAAATCAATATATCGATCACACGCTTCTGAAAGCGGAGGCCTCTACAGCACAGATTGAAAAGCTCTGTCAGGAGGCTCTGACTCATCAATTCTTCAGCGTCTGTGTGAATTCTTCTTTTGTTTCTCATTGCGCTTCTCTTCTGAAAGGAAGCTCCGTTAAAGTTTGTTGTGTTGTGGGCTTTCCCTTAGGGGCTATGGAAATGCAGAGCAAGGCCTATGAAACTCAGCGTGCTGTAGAAAACGGCGCGCATGAAATTGATATGGTTTTACATGTCGGCGCTCTTAAAGAAGGTCGTCTGCAATATGTACAGGACGATATCAAGGCCGTGGTCACCGCTGCCAAAGGCCGTACCGTCAAAGTGATTCTTGAAACTGCACTTTTAAATGATGAGCAAAAAGTCGCGGCCTGCAAAGCCGCACAAGCTGCTGGCGCTCACTTCGTAAAAACATCAACAGGCTTCGGTGGTGGCGGCGCTACAATTGAAGATATCAAGTTGATGCGCTCTTCAGTGAATACGTCCATGGAGGTGAAGGCCTCTGGAGGAATCAAAGATTTAGCGCAAGCACAGGCTCTTATTGCTGCTGGTGCTTCACGTCTTGGAACCAGTTCGGGTGTGGCGATCCTGCAAGGACAGACAGCTCAAGGGGGCTACTAATGGCCTTTCTTCCTGCTGAAATTATCAAGACAAAGCGCAATGGTGGCACTTTATCGTCTGAAGAAATTCAGGATTTTATTTTAGGTTATTCGCGCGGGCAGATTCCTGATTATCAGATGTCGGCTCTGTTAATGGCGATTTTCTTTCGTGGCATGAGTTCTGAAGAGACTTTGTCTTTGACGAAGGCCATGTTGCATTCCGGAGAAGTCGTGGATTTCTCTTCTGTACCGGGTTTTAAAGTGGACAAGCATTCCACGGGCGGTGTGGGCGATAAAACCAGTTTGATCTTGGGACCTATCGTGGCGGCGGCGGGAGTGCCTGTCCCGATGATTTCAGGAAGAGGCTTGGGACACACCGGAGGCACTTTGGATAAGCTCGAGACTATTCCTGGCTTCAACACGCAAAAGAGTTTGCAGGAATTTGTCGATCTCGTGAAAAAAAATCGGATCTGTTTTATCGGTCAAACCAAAGAAATCTGCCCAGCGGATAAAAAGATCTATGCTCTTCGCGACGTGACGGCGACAGTGGAAAGTCTTCCTCTGATTTGTGCCTCAATCATGTCAAAGAAATTAGCTGAAGGAATTGATGGTTTGGTTTTAGATGTGAAGTATGGCTCAGGTGCATTTATGAAAACACCTGAGCTTGCCGAAGAGCTGGCTTTGCATTTGATGTCGATCGCTAAAGGTTATGGCAAGAAGGTCACTTCGCTGCTTACTAATATGGATCAGCCCCTGGGGCGCTTTGCTGGAAATTCTTTGGAAGTGCAAGAGTGTGTGGATATCATGAGCGGCAAAAAATTTATCGGAGCTGCTGGCTATGATCTCTATGAAGATACGCGCGAATTGAGTCTTCGTCTTTCGGCTCACATGCTTTTGCTGGCGGGAGTGGGGCGCACCGAAGAGGACTGCTATAAAAAAGCTTCTGATATTTTGTCTTCAGGTCAGGCCCTTAAGAAATTCGAGGAGCTTTGTTCTATTCATGGCGGAAATTTATCTGCTCTTCCCTCTCCTCGTCATCACATCCCTGTCGTGGCTGACAAGTCAGGTTTTGTTCAGGGATTCCACACCGAGAGCATCGGTGTCACAGGCATTTTGATTCGCGCAGGCCGAGCGCAAACATCAGATGTGATTGAACCCACCGCGGGGATAGAGTTTCATGCAAAAGTGGGAGATGAAATTCGTGCAGGCGAACCTGTTTTCACTCTGCACGGCGAGGATGCAGATCTTCTGCAATCAGCTGCTGCTCTGTTAAAATCCTCGGTGAATATTTCCTTGCAAAAGAGTAAAAAGCCTAGTTTGATACTTAAAACTTTGAGCTAACACTTTGTTAAAACTCAAATAAAAAGGATTTTAAATTTTGGTACTCAACAAATTGCAGGAAACAGTCAGCTATATTCGAACACAAACCACTGCCAAACCGAAAGTAGGCATTGTCCTCGGTTCGGGTTTGGGTGCTTTTGTGCGAGATTTAGATGTTGAGTGCACTCTTCCCTATAAAGATATTCCACATTTTTCTCCTCCGACCGTTGAAGGTCATTCGGGAAATTTGATCTTTGGCAAAATTGAAGGCCAGTCTGTGGCTGTTTTGCAAGGACGCAATCATTTTTATGAAGGCCACAGCATGGAGAGCGTTGTCTTTCCGACGCGCACTTTAGCCATGTTGGGTGTAGAAACTTTGATTTTAACAAACTCCGCGGGGGGATTTGGTGACAGCATGCAAGCTGGAGATTTTATGATCATCGAAGATCATATTAATCTTATGGGAACCAACCCTTTGATGGGGCCCAACATTAAAGAACTCGGACCTCGTTTTCCTGATATGACAGAAGCTTATGACAAGCGTCTGATCACTGTTATGGAGAGCATTCTGCAAAAACAGGGAACTCGCTTTCACAAAGGTGTTTACTGTGGCGTGAGCGGTCCTACTTATGAAACACCGGCAGAAGTGCGCTATTTGAAATTGATCGGCGGCAAGGCCGTGGGCATGAGCACTGTTCCTGAAACTATCGCAGCCAATCATCTGGGGTTCCGGGACGCAGCCATGAGTTCCAACACAAATTTGGCGGCGGGCGTTTCGTCACAAAAGCTTTCTCATGATGAAGTGACTGAAACAGCAAAGCGTGTAGAGACTCAGTTTATTTCTTTCTTACGTGAATTGGTTCTCAGCATTTAATTCTCTACCATCTCAAGCTTGATCAAAATAAATACGACTGCGACACTCGGGGCAGAAGTCATGCAAAGGCCACAGGCCTGAGTTTTGATTGAACTGCACGGACTTCCCGCACTCGGGACAATTCATGGTCGTAGATTCCAGGGTGATTTCTTCTTTATAGGTTTTGTGAGCCATCAGAGGTCCCACGAAAAAGAACACCGGCACCAATACAAAATGCACAACCGGCAAAGGAACAGAGATCAGAGCCAAGCCCCAAAACATGCCGAGTTTCTTGAGGGCTCTGCGAGTTCTTTCTTGTTGGGAATAAATATGTCCTGCGACTTCATGAGTCTGTGATTTGTCTCGCTGACTGTAGATTTTGACTTGCATGATGAATCTCCCTTTAAGTAAGAATGGACTACGGCAGCCCTTCGAGAAAATCCGTGGCACTTATAACCACTTTGCCTTTGTCGTTTCTAAAGACTTGAGGCTCTAAGGTTACTTGTATGTAAGGACATTGGGCATAGGAAATAAATTTGTCAGCCACTTTATGGTCTATCTTGGTCTCACTCTTTT
>JBCECD010000195.1:0-4207 GCA_039206745.1 Bdellovibrio sp.
GCTCCAGACACAGCCCCTCTCGATCTCAATGTCACCAGAAGAACTTCTTCATAACCATCTTTGCTTTTTACCGTCAGATAGAAATCTTTTTCATTGAAGTTGATATAAGTGCCGCTGTTTTTAGGAGCCGCATCCACCGACTGTCGCAAGCCCTTCCCAACCACTGTTAAGATCTCACTTTTTTCCGCAGAAGGAGCTTTGTTCACAATGATGTTCAAAGTCTTCTTTTGTTGAGTGATGAAGCTTCCCTTGTTAGTGGAGTAGGATCTTGAATCTGAATTCAAAACCAAAAGACCTTGCAACGTCGTTTCGTCCTCAGATTGAATCGTCAAAACAGACTGAGATTTTTCGCCCTTATCAAAGCCCAAAGCCAATCGCGCCAACTCAACGGCCTCCACTTCCTTGTCCATCATCAAAGCAGAGAGGGAGAAAAATCCGATTTTAAAGTTGGAGGTCTTACTGCCTCCCGTGGATTTTTTAGTCTGCAATCGAAGTCTCGTATCATTATCCGTCACGGCCTTATCAGCAGGTGTGCAGGCCGTTGTCAGAAGAAACCCAAGGGAAAGGAACAAAGAAAGTGTTTTCATAGTCCGGGAATCTAGCCCGAAATCCTCGAACTTGCCAGAGGGCCTGGAAAGTTTTCTTATTTTTACACCCCTTCTTGCCGTTGAGCGTCCGAAGTTTTATTTGGATTTGGTTAAGATCGTGAATAAACAGCGCAAACCACCGTTATTGAGGCGATGCTCCCCCTCGATCTGATAATCCATGGGAGGCCGGATTCTCTCTTTTTCCGGATACAAGATCCCCAATTTCTCAGGGCGATAAAGCCGGCAGAGAGTCTCAGTCAAAGACTGCACTCCTTTCACTGCCGTCGGCAAACGCTCTCCATAAGGAGGATTCACCACCAGCCATAGAGGGTCTTGAGCCTCCGCGGGACGGGACTCACTCAAAGCATCGCCCATGCTCAAAAAACAAAGAGAGGAAGCTGAAGCCTTCGCACTGTCGGCGATTTGTTTTTCCACCTCGGCAAAATTCTCTCGCACAACAGGGAGCATTTTTTCCTGAATGTCACGGCCTACATATTCTTTGAAAGGACTGAATGATGTCATTTCATAGTTGCCGGCAAAATGCGGAGATAAAAATAACTTCGGCGCCTTCTTCCACTTTTGGAAAGCATAGGGCCGACGAAATTGCCCACTATACAGAGATCTTGCCTCCGTAAGAAAAGTACCAGCTCCCATCATAGGATCCATCAATGTCACCTTTGCCAAAGATGCAGGGGGCTTGTCTGCAATCATCGCCTGCAAAGCAAAGGAAGCCAAGGTTTCACGCAGAGGAGCCTCCCCCTTAAGCACAGACCAACCTCTTTTGTGCAAGTGTTCGCCCGTGGTATCGAGACTGATCGTGCAGAGATCTTGATCCATGCGGATGTAAATCGTCAGAGCTTCATCTTTCGTTACCACCGCACTCGCAGCACTTCCGTTGACAGAGGAAAAGAGCTCCTTCAAGGCCTGCTCAGCACTGTCTTGAAGACGTTTTTCATTGTTCAGACGACTCTTTTGCGCGGCAATTTCCCACTGCACCTGTGCATGGGGAAGATACTCACGCCAAGGCAAAGATTTAAATTTTTGATAAAACTTTGGCAAATCTCTGGCTTTGAAAGAAGTCATCCGCAATAAAATTCGGTTCGCTGATTTTAAAAAGAAGTTCAACTGCACAGCCGTAAATAGATCCGCCTCAAACTCCAAACCACCCTGCAAAACATCCACTTCAGGAAAAGGCAAAGCATGAGTCTGAGCATCCTTTCCCAAGAGATAAGGCCATACCTGCTGCATTTCTGTAAGAACTCTTTGTTCAAAGTCCAACGGCGTGACGACAAAAAAACGACTCATCCCTTAAAATCTCCAGTACGCATCAAAGGAGAGATAATAGCCATCCGGAGAGAACTGAAAAGATGCCACATCCGTCGCATTCACAGATAAACTAAAATGAAAACGATCCCAGATTTTCAGATAAGTGATATAACCCCCGACCGCTTTCTTCTCGAAATTATAACTCGGACCTAATAAAATACGATCCCAGTTGTCGAGAATAAACTCATGACCCGTCTGAAAAGAGCTCGTTCCCAAAGCCTTGATCGCTGTTGCATCTTCCGCCTTTTCGAAACTGTACAGAGCGATCGTCAGCAAGGTGTGGGAAATCACACTCTCCGAAGAAACTGAATCCCAATAGATACTCATGTTCAAAGCAGAACTGGATTTGTTCGGAATCTTCGCATAGTTCAAGCTGCCGGAGAAATGGTTCGAAACAGAATGATAAAGCTGAGTCTTCACCCCAAAGTTCGCAGCTCCTAAAAAGTTCGCCGGCACAATCGTGTTCACCGTCAACCAACGCTTCCATCCATAATACACCTGACCGTACCATGTGACCAAATACTCATTGTCACCCAAGGTCTGTGCGGTTTCCCCCACCGAGACACCTTGAGTGAATAACGGCTTGTATTTGGCGGAAACGTTATTGCCAAACTCTTTGATAATCAGATCTGTCGTTCCTTTGTATTTTTCATTGGTGGTGCTGAGATCCAGATGCATTAATGAATCACCCACCTGGATAAACTGCACGCGAGACTGACGTAACAACTCAGCTGTCAGATGAAAAGTCCCATCTTGTCTGTTTTGAATACCCGTAACCTCGACAAAGCCAATGATTCCCACACCCGCCGTTTGCGACTCAACTCCGAGAATCTCCCCCACATACCAGTCATGGTGTGAAGTCACCGCTCGCAGAGTTTTATTGTCGAGCACCGTCTGAACACGCGCTCGAGCTTCGGGTTGAAATTGAGCGGTGTCATCAGAATTCGCAGCCGGTCCTCGCAAAATAATAGGAACCTCTTCCTCCATGGAATTAGAGGAGGCCCAAACACCCATCGGTCCCGACAGCACTGTGATAAAAATTACAAAAAAATAGATCCCCATGTTCATTAACAGGGACCATATCTCAATTTTGAACGTTGTTCAATTGCTCCTTTAAAGTTCCAAAGAGGCGAATCAGCTCCATACGCTGCGCGCCCACCAATCCGGTGAGCTTATCCCACTGAAACACCACCAGATCACTCGCTCCTGGAATCTTTCCATTAAACACCAGATAGGCGAATCCCTCTTTCAGAATGACTGCCGGTTGATCGGGCTTTAAAGACCTGAAGAAAGACAGAAAACGAGGGGCCGCAGCATAAACCTCTTCCAAAGACAGTGCCTGATCTCGATTTCCATCATACAAAACCATCACTGTTTCCACATAGTGCAAGATCATCACCATGGTGCGCAGATGAGCTGTTTCAACAACCCCCTTTTTCTGACCAGGGACTTGCGAGGCGATCTTGATATAATGGAAGAACTTGGCCCATTCGACGACACCCAAGCTCTTCACATATTGAGTCATTCCAGGAAGGTTGTTAAAGAGCACAGAAAAGCTTTTCTTGAATTGTTCTCGGAAGCAGTTTTCCTCCAGATAGAGCTTACCGAACACATCTTTTTCTTTCAATGCACAACCGGATTTTTCCATATGCCGGCGCAGATCCTCTGAGGAAGACAGGCCACCAGAAACCAAAGTGCTCACGAATTCCGCAGTCTCGCGATGATCCATCAACTCATTGCCATTTCCGCTGAACGTAAAAAAGTTCGCTTCGAGGAAGCTGCGCGCTCCGGAGTTGGCTGAGCGAGGATCAAAGGCGCCCAAATCCAAACCCAATCCTTGAAAGTGATCATACCAGGCGATCAAAGACTCTTTCGTGATTCCAGACCGGGAATCACTCAAAAGACCTGAAACACTCTCTCCGTATCCCAACATCAATACCCGGCCCAAGGTTCGCATTAAAAGCGCCTGACTGAGGGACAACCAACTCTGCTGAGAGGTAAAGAGATCCGCCCGCACCTGCAGACGTCCCTGCTCTGACAAGATCACAGGCCAAGAGCTCTCCAAGAAACTTCCATAGTCAACCCACGCTGCTTGCAAAGCCTGTTGCTCACTCACGTCGCCGATATCCCATTTTTTCTCATTCCACAGAACAGAAATATCATAGCGGCGATGAGCCTCTCGCAGTTCCTCCTGAGTCACTCCGATGCGCTGTTTGCCCTGATTCTCAAATAAGCCGTCAATAAATAACTGCTGCATCCGCCACACAGACAGCTCACGACGCAAGCTTAAAAGA
>JBCECD010000196.1:0-4149 GCA_039206745.1 Bdellovibrio sp.
CTTGTGAAAACCTGTTGAAATGAATAGATCAAACCCAGAAGAAAACTTCCTGTCATCACCGCCCAGGCGATGGACTTATAGAACTTGCTAAGCTGCATGGCCGCCCGCGCATAGGGACGTTGAGCAGCCAACAGAGGAATCGGTGTCACCACTGTTTTGATGAACTGATGACAGCAGATACAGAAAAATAAAACTGATAAAACGCTTAAGACTTCATGATCCATATCCCCCTCATCGGACAGAAGGTGTCTCAACTTGAGGCGGATAAGGTCTAGTTTCTTTAAGAAGACGGCGGGTCTTTTTTAACTATGTCGATTTCAGCGGTGATTTTGAACTTGTGAGTTTCCGCAAACTTAGAGGCCTCTTTGACGAAATCAATTTTCTCAATGATGCTCAGAATCTCTTTGGTCACACGATTTTGAATCTCTTCTTTGGACTTGCTCGCACTTTGAATGAGCAGATTCAAAGCCTCTTTGGGCAGCTTCAGCTCTGAAACATAGGAGCGAAGACTCTCTTCAGTCATGAAAGCGGCACTGACTCCCGCTGTGAACACTTTTTTTACAGTGTCTCCGAGCAGGCCTTTCAAGTCCGCTGGATTTTCTTTTTCATCTTTTTTGGATGAAGAATCAGACGCCATAAATTTGTTTCACCCGCTTGTGATAAGAGCTCATCATATTTGGCAAGTTCACACTCACCAAGGCATTGGCAATAGGTCCGGGCACAAAAACACCAAAGGTGGCTTCCACCGTGTAGGTGGCCCGTGTTTTACCGGCCTCTTCTTCCAGTTTCCAAGAGCCGATGGAGGTCTTGAAGATGTCACCAGAAGCCAACTCCCAGGAAATTCCCTCAGGAGAATTTTCCGTCATCCATAGAGAATACTTGAAGGATTTGATAACAGAGACATTGTATTCAACCAATTTGCGCGAGCCCTCGGTCTTGAGGACCTTGCATTGTTTCACTTCCGCTAAAAACTCATGGTATTTTTCATAGTCAGAAATGATTTTATAAAATTGATCGCGAGTGCAATTGAAGACTTCCGTCGTGGATGCTTTGGCCATAGGAATCCAGTGTCCTCATTTCCTCGAACCGAGTCAACTTCCCACCTCGACCTTTGTCGAATGTCGCAGAGTCTACAACGAAGGCGTGCGTCCGCCATCCACAGGCAGATTGATTCCAGTGATGTAAGCTGCCGCCGGACTTGCAAGAAAGGCAATCGCTTCGGCCATCTCACGAGGTTCTCCAATGCGCCCCATGGGAATGGTGGCTTTCCACTTTTCCTCCATCAGCTCCAGAGAAGCATCCGCCGCTTTGGCCGCAGCCCCAACCAAAGACTCAAATCGCGCCGTGCGAATGTAACCCGGCAGCACATTGTTTACAGTGATATTGTACGGGGCTAACTCTCCGGCCAAGGTCTTCGACCAACTGGCCATCGCTCCCCGAACAGTATTGGAAACTCCTAAATTCGGAATGGGATTTTTCACTGAGGTGGATATCACATTGATGATGCGACCGTAACCGGCTTTACGCATGCTCGGCACCACGGTCTGCGCTAACACATGAGAAGCCAGCAAGTGAGCATGCAAAGGCGCTTCGAACTCCAGCACCGACGCCTGCAACAGAGCTCCCCCCTTGGGGCCTCCGGCGTTGTTTACTAGAATTTGGATGGATTCATTTTGCAAGAGAGGCACCAGGTCTGATTGCAGTCGAGCGGTCTCACTTAAATCAATGGCCCAGGCTCGATGCCCCGAACCGGGCAGAGTTTGGATTAATTGGTCGAGTTTTTCCTGCGTGCGAGCCAGAGCGATAATGCGAGCTCCTCGCTCCGCCAAGAGATGAGCGGCGGCAGCTCCGATTCCTTGAGACGCTCCACAAATCACTGCCGTCTTTCCCTGCAAGTTCCATGATTCAGCCATCCCGACCTCCTTTTTTTTGCTTAGCACATGTGGCAAATTTATTTTTTAAACAGTGCCTCCGCAGCAGCTCGCAAAGCCGCTGCCTTATCCACTCCGCCCTGCCCACCTTTGCGCACTGAAAAGTAATCACAAAAATTGGCGCGATCCTTCTCCCGCACTACTTCCGCTGAAGGCTCACGGCACTCATTGTAAGCCTTAGGATCATAGTGTTCGCAATTCTTACAGACATGCACGTCAGAGCGACACTGAGGACACTCCTCGCGCCGGCCAATGGTGCCGACAAAATTCATCTCATGACTGCAATTAAAACAAATCAGCTGGGTGCTCATACTTACTTCGGTTTTTTGTTCAGATCGTGCTGCGCTTCAATCGTGCGTGAAGTGCCCGTCGCCGAACGCATCACAATAGAATGTGTTTTAGCTTTACCATTGCCCATAAATCGAACGCCCTTCAACAGAGCTCCGTCCGTTACACCTGTTGCGATGAACATCACCGAACCACTAGCCAACTCATTCACGGTAAATTTTTTATCCGGATCTTTTAAACCCATCTTCTGCGCTCGCACCCGCTCTTCTTCATTGCGGAACTTCAAGCGCCCCTGGAAATCGCCTCCCAAGCACTGCATGGCTGCCGCGGAGATCACACCCTCCGGCGCGCCTCCCACGCCTAAAAGCAAATCAATACCTGATTCTTCCCAACCTGTTGCCACCGCTGCCGAGACATCGCCATCGCCGATGAGATTGATCCGCGCTCCGGTTTTACGAACTTCCGCAATAAGCTTTTCATGGCGAGGACGATTTAAAATCACCACAGTCAACTCACTGACAGGTTTGCGCAAAGCTTCGGCCACAATGTTAATATTCTCCGTCGCCGATTTATCGATATCAATTTTTCCACGTGCCGCCGGTCCACAGGCAATTTTATCCATGTAGGTATCAGGAGCGTGCAAAAACTTTCCTTTTTCCGCCACAGCAATCACCGCAATAGAACCGACGCCTCCGGTAGCACAGATCGTTGTTCCCTCTAAAGGATCCAAAGCGATATCGAGAGCCGGAGCATCGTCAGACTTGTGCCCCACCTTCTCTCCAATGTACAACATCGGAGCCTCATCACGCTCCCCTTCTCCGATTACCACAGTTCCATCCATGCGAACACCGTCGAAAGCTTTTCTCATGGCATCCACAGCCGCAGCGTCCGCCGCCTTCTCATCACCACGCCCCATCCATCGGGCTGAAGCCAAGGCCGCAGCCTCCGTCACGCGCACAAATTCTAAAGCCAGGTTTCTATCCATGTTTCTTTCTCCATAACGGCTTTCATTTCAGCCGGAAGTCTTAGTAATTTTAAATCAGGTCCCAAAGCCACGTGCACAGTTTTCGCGACCGAGCAAACCTGCCCGTCCCGACCACGCAGACGATATTGAAAAAGAAGTCGATTGCCCTCAATCATCGCCTGCACTTCGATTTCCAGTTCATCCCCGAAGAAAGTCGGCTTCATGTGACGCACCTGAGTTTCATAAACCGCAAAGTGGCTGGCCGAGCCGGGCTTCTGATAGTCAATCAACCCTTTGGCATGAGCCCAGGACACCCGCGCCTCTTCATAAAAACGCAGGTAGTTGCTGTGATGGACAATGCCCATCAAATCGGTTTCGTAAAACTGCACCCTGTGACGATGAATAAACATTGCTTATTTCTAGTCTAACTTGATAGTTTAAGTCCAGCTCGCACTGCGCATCGCCGGTGCGAACTCTCTCTGAAAATGAGATTGCACAAGAATGGAGCATTTGTGGTCGTCACAGAATTCCAAAAGAAACTGGCCATGAGAATCACGATCAGTCGGATTTTTGCTGTCCCCATCGTCGTCGCCCTTATGTGGCCCGACACTCTTCTCTGGAATATCGCCGCCGCAGGTGGTTTTATGTTGGCCTCCCTCACCGATTATTACGATGGCTACTTCGCTCGGAAGTACAATGCCGTCAGCAATTTCGGTAAATTCATGGACCCTATCGCTGATAAAATTCTCGTGACCAGCGTCCTGGCCATGCTCTTGGCCCAAGGAAAAATCGATGTGTGGATGGTGATTATCATCCTGGCCCGGGATAACTTTATCGGCGGCATTCGCTCTATTGCCGCAGCGGATCAGGTAATTATTGCAGCCAAGCCTGCCGGCAAGTGGAAGACGGCCATGCAGATGGTCGCCATCCCGGTTGTAATTATTGGAAATATGGACCCTTACATCC
>JBCECD010000197.1:0-4030 GCA_039206745.1 Bdellovibrio sp.
CCCTTACACCATTGCGGAGCTTTTTTACGCATCCGCCGGAGAACCTCGGCGAAATCAATATCTGAAGCACCGATCATCTCCAAAGCCCGCGTGGTACCTCGGGCTTCAGACAAAGTGGTGCCTTCAATCAAAACTGTTCCAGGATAGGCCCGAGCCATATTCAACGAAGCCGCGTTCGGAGAAGGGTTCACCCAAGAGCGGCTCTCATCCCACCCTTTGCCTCTTCCCGTTTCCGGTTTGTAGGCTTTCATTTTCACAACCTGCAACTCCAACTCCATTTTGTAAAAATCTTTGAAGTACAGGGCCAATTCTCCCACCGTCAGACCATGGCGCATGGGAATAGGAGCGGCTCCGACAAAGGACTCCCAGCCGGGAAGCATTTTAAATCCTTCAACAGGACGGCCCGCAGGATTGGGGCGGTCGAGAATGATCACCGCCTTACCATGCCTCGCGCACTCCTCCATGACATACAAAAGTGTCGTGATAAAAGTATAAATACGGCAACCCAGATCTTGAAGATCAAAAAGAAGAACATCAAAGTGTTGCATCATCGAAGACGTCGGACGACGGACTTCTCCATAGAGACTGAAGATCGGAATTTTATGAACCGGATCAATGAAGTCCGGACTCTCGATCATATTATCCTGCTTATCCCCCCGCACGCCGTGCTGAGGTCCGAAGGCACAGGACAGCTTTACCTTCTTAGCCAGAAGATCAAGGCTGTGTAGCAGGTTCTCATCCACACTGGCAGGATGGCAAACCAAGCCCACTCTTTTGCCCTTTAAGGACTTCAGCATTTTTTGATTCGCAAGAAAGACTTCCAGACCCAACTGCATACAATTTCCCTCTTAAAAAGAAAATTGTATGCGCAGGAAACAGCCGGTGCAACAGCTATTGCCGCAAGTATTCGGCCATAGGTAGAGCAAAGTAGGTGAATATCATATCAGCTCCCGCCCGACGGATGGAATACAGGGTCTCAACCATAGCACGCGTCTCATCAATCAAACCGGCTTTGGCACCGGCTTTAATCAAACTGTATTCACCACTGACATTGTAAGCTGCCACCGGAAGATTGGTATGAGCTTTCACCTTGGCGATAATATCGAGGTAGCTCAAAGCCGGCTTCACCATCACCATATCGGCTCCCTCTAACTCATCCAACTCCACTTCCAAAAGAGCTTCGCGCACATTGCGAAAATCCATCTGATAAGTTTTTTTATCACCAAATTTGGGAGCCGAATCCAAAGCCTCCCGGAACGGACCGTAAAAACTCGACGCATATTTCGCCGAATAAGACAGAATACCGGTGTCGGTGTAGCCCTCTTGATCGAGAGCCTCACGAATCGCACCCACTCTTCCATCCATCATGTCAGAAGGAGAAACAATATCGGCCCCGGCCTCAGCATGGACCAAGGACATTTGAGCTAAAATCTCAACGGTCTCATCATTCAAAATCTTGCCATCGCGCACAACTCCATCATGACCATCTGAAGAATAAGGGTCCAGGGCCACATCTGAAATCAAAGTCACGTCTGGAAAACGATCACGCAAACGTCTCAAGGTGGTCGGCAGCAGCCCCTGAGAATTCAGAGATTCTTTTCCATAGGGATCTTTGAGATCTTCACTGATGGCTGGAAAAAGGTCGAAGGACTTCACTCCGAGTTGCACAGCCTTCTCGACTTCCTTCACCAGCAAGTCGGGACTGAGACGAAAGATCCCGGGCATGGATTGAATCGCCTGCCTCTGCTCTTTTCCTGCGCAGACAAACAGAGGCAAAACAAGTTGAGAGGCTCTCAAGTCTGTCTCGGCCACCATCTGACGCAAGGCTTCGGTTCGACGATTTCTACGGGGTCTCTGTACAAGTCTCATAACAATCCACCATCTGGGTTGAGGGAAATTTTGGTCTCTTGATGACAATTCGATGACACTTTAATGAAAGTTTAGTGATAAAACTGTCACATAATGGAAGATATACTTCTCGTTCACAGAAAATCCAATAGAAACTTCTCAGAATCTCTTCGAGATACAGCCATCTGGAAAACCTGCTTGCGCAAAATCTTGTTCTGTTCTGAATACGACTTTCACACCTATCAAGATCTCTTCGCCCCCGAAGACAGCGTCTTGCGCGGAGAAGAGGCCCTGGTTTTATTGCTAGAGATTCTTTGCGGCTTGCACTCCCCGATCATCGGTGAAACCGAAGTCTTCGGTCAGTTTAAAAATTTCGTCGAAGAGCGCAAACAAAATCACGATCCTCTTTTTGCCGATCACCAGAAATGGTTGCAGTTCATCATGACTGAGGTGAAAAAAACTCGTGCCGACCATTTGGTGGGACTGGGCTCTCAGGGTTACGGCAGTCTTTTGCGAAAATACACAAAAAACATCGACACGGTGACCTTATGTGGTTCAGGACATTTGCTACAGGAAATCCTGCCATGGATGGCGCACAAAAAGAACATGCAGGTTCTTTGCCGCCAGCCTGACAAATTACAGAATTTCAGCGAAAAATACTCCAATCTCTCCGTGACAACTTATGACGGCTCTTATATTCATGGCGAGGCTTTGGTGATTGCAGCCCCTCTTGCGGACAGCCGCATTTTGGAACTGCTCCATCGCCAGGAAACACGGCCTTTGTTCGTTTACGATTTGCGCGGAGAAGATAATAATTTGGCATCGCTTATCAATTCTCAATTTCCCTACATTCAACTGATGAGTCTTCAGCAGTTTTTTGCCGAGATTGAGGAGACCAAAAAAGAAACTCAGCACAAACTGCAAGTATTAAAAGAGCACTTGTTGGAAAAATCCCAAGCCTTTATGCAGCGAACAGAGCTTCGTCCATTAGGGTGGGATGATCTATGCGCCTAAAAATTTCAGCACGCAAAAGCGACCTCGCTCGCTTGCAGGCTTATATGGTGGGTGAGGCTTTAAAAAAAGCTCATCCCTCTCTGCAACTCGAATTCCGCTTTAAAGAATCTCTCGGCGATAAAAATCTCACGGATCCTCTTTGGAAGATTCCGGAGAAAGGTCTCTTCACCGAGGATTTTTATGGCGAGTTGATTCGTGAGGAAACAGATCTTGTTGTTCATTCCTGGAAAGACCTGCCAACAGAGCAAAAGCCAGACACCGTCATTGCCGCCACTCTGCCACGGGCAGATCAAAGAGATCTTTTTCTTTTCAAAGCTTCTCAGGAGCAACAAGTTCGAGAGTCCGGTGCGTTGAGGGTTTACAGTTCTTCCCCCCGCCGTGAATACAATCTGTCACCTTTTCTGAAAACCCACCTGCCTTTTCCTTTGGAAAAAGTGGAGTTTCAAAGTGTGCGCGGCAACATCCCCACCCGTGTTCGCAAACTGCTTGAAGATCCGCAGGTGGATGCCTTGATTGTGGCGAAGGCGGCCCTAGACCGTCTTCTCGTCGCCGAACAGGCCGAGTTCAAAGAAGTGCGTGAATTGTTACGCAGCTATTTGCAACAAGTGAAGTGGATGGTTTTGCCTTTGAGTATCAATCCCAATGCCGCCGCTCAGGGAGCTCTAGCTATTGAAGTGAAATCCACCCGTCAAGATATTCTTCGTCTGCTGGAGCCTATTCACAGTGCTGAAACGGCTCTGTGCGCGCAGAAAGAGCGCGATATTCTGGCCAGTCATGGGGGCGGTTGCCATCAGAAAATCGGTGTCGCGGTTTTGCATCGTCCCTATGGCGTTGTGACACTGCTCAATGGTCTCACTGATCAAGGAGTGATTTTACAACAGCGTTCTTTACAGTCCTCCGCAGCAGCACCGCGCTTTTCTTCAGATAAAATGTGGTCTGAAGAAGTTCAAGGAGAGAGAGTTCCTCTGACTCCCTCCGCTCCTCTGTCGTCTTTGCATCAAGCCCTGTATGTGGCGAAAGCTTCAGCCTGGCCTGCTCATTTAAAATTCTCGGGAGTTCTTTGGGCAGCGGGCCTCACGACCTGGAAAAAATTGGCTGAGGCGGGACAATGGGTTCATGGATGCGCTGAAAGTTTAGGTGAGCATGAAGATCCTCGTGTGGACATTCT
>JBCECD010000198.1:0-3975 GCA_039206745.1 Bdellovibrio sp.
CTGGAATGGTCGGTAGGTTTCTCGGCGGAGATCAATACGACGAAGTTAATGAAGCCTTTCGCGATATTTTAGCTCAGTCCCGGCAAGTTAAAATCTCCACAATATTCTTTTATCTGTCTGATAATTCGAGAAGTCACCTACAGAGATTTTTAAAGAGAGGCGGAAGCATCTTTATTTACAGCAATCAGTCTTCTTCTTTCTCTGCTGTATTGGATAAAGAGGAGGACTATCAAAGTAAATCTTTGGAGGTCATGCAGAGTGAAGAGATTCGAAATCTCCGCTCTTATGGAGATGTCGAGATCCATCTCTTTCGGCCTGGAAAAATGCTTTTTTATCATTCTAAATTTGTCGTAGGTGACAAGGCTGTGATTATCACTTCCAGTAATATGAATTATGCGTCAGATAAGAACAGCGAGGAGAACGGATTTCTCTTTAAATCCGTTGTTTTCGCTGACTATATGAGGGACTTCTCATCAGATATGGAAAAAGAGTATTTTAGTAAGGATCATCCAGAAGGAAAGCCGGGGGTCCTTGAGAATATTTCTGGAAGTATACTGAGGAATTTCTTTTAATAAGTAAGAAGCTGCAACAATTTTTATGAGCAACATGCGGGAGATGGCAAGCAGATCAATCTCTCGGCCTGCACTCTAGCAGCTCCACGAAGAAAATTAAATTGGAGTGGGGCTTGATGTGAGGGCCGATTTGACGATCCCCGTAGGCGAGCTCCGCAGGAATCCAGATCTTTCTTTTTCCGCCCACTTTCATGCCGGTGACGCCGAGACTCCAGCCTTTGATGACCTTTTGGGAGCCGACGACAAATTGATAGGGTCTCCCATGCACAGAAGTGGAGTCAAACTTTGTACCATCTTCGAGAAAGCCTTCATAATGAACTAAGAGCAGAGCGCCCTTAACAGCTTCAGGTCCGTCCCCGACAAAAAGGTCCTCGCACTCGACGGTGTGATTGGTCATATTGATTGCTATCCTACTTTTTTAATCTCTTGCCCCAGGCGAATAAGAATATTGACTATCTCATCTGAAATTAAAACAAACATCTCTTCGGAGAGCAAGCTCTTGGCTTCGGATCTTTTGCCTTCACCCACCAAGGTTAAAACGGCGGTAACATAACTATGAAAAGCTTCGTGCTCGCGGCAGAGATTTTGAAATGTTGGAAGATGGCTAAGCCAGCATTCCTGATCGCGGATCCAAAAGCTCAGATCATTGTCGGGGATATCGATTTCTGTGCCTTTCTCGATGTGGCTTCTTAAGCTGACCTTATATTTCGCGTGGGCCAAAATGATATCTTCCATTTTCACGATCATTCTCCTTGTGATGGAGACTTCATCGGCTCTTCAACAAAAGTCTGTATGATGGGCATCATGTTAGCAGCATAAAAATAGTGAAATTATTTTGATCAACAAGCTCCATAACGAAAATATCACGTTTTCGCGGGACATCTTCGCAGTGGGAATGCAGGGCTTACTAAAAGTTCGACAAAATTAAGGAAATACTTCGAGAGTGGTATCAGCCCCTTCCACACGTCGGAGTATTTATTGTTATATGTAAAATGCAGTTAGGACTTCACGGCTATTGGTATCTCATAATGAGACAGTTCCTCTATTAGATTCCAGAAATCTCTAAAAATCACCGATAAATAATGTCATGGGATTGGAAGCCGCGATTCATGAGTACGTAGCAGTTTCAAGAGATGAGTTTGTTCCGGGGACTCCTGTGCCCGTTGATATTTTTCTACGACTGTCTGATAACCATTATGTTTTAATTCTTAAAGAAGGTTCCAATGCCTGCTTTGATGAAATGCACTTTTCAGAAAAGTCTCAGTGGATTTATGTTCGCAAAGAGGATTATCATAAATGTGTAGGACAGGCCCTTACTGTTGCGGGTATCGTGCTCGACAGCGATAAGTTCAGTGAGGAAAAAAAGACGGCCTTTCTCTCGAAAGCTGCGGATTCTATTTTTAAAGAGATTGAACATTTGGGCTTTGATCATCAAGCCTTGGAGCACTCCAAAGTCGTCAGTCGTTCTATTCAAACTTTAGTAGAAAACAAACCGGATATCACCGCAGTGATCACGATGATGTCGACTCTGAACGATCATCTGATTCGCCATGCGATGATGGTGTCAGCCATGTCGGTGATTATTGCTCGTTCAATGAAATGGACCTTGGCGCAGAATCTGGAAAAGCTCGCCTTAGGAGCCTTATTGCACGATGTGGGCATGAGGGATATTCCCGAAGAGATTATTGAAATGCCTCGTCATGCGATGAACAGAGAGCAAGTGGCTCTCTATGAGTCTCACGTCTATCGTGGAGTGGAGATCTTGAAAAGCATGCCCTCTATTTCTGATGATATTATCGCGATGGCCCTGGAACATCACGAGAATGCCCCCGGGCAGGGATATCCAAGGCGCCTGCGGGATATCAAGACCAACCCTTTTGCGCGCATCGTGGCTTTGGCAGATTGCTTTTCAGAGACGGTGATGGAGTCGGTGAACAATCCTCATCCCAAGAGTGCGCCGGCGGCCATTCAGTTTATTGAAGTGACCTTAGGCCAGCCTTTTCACAAGCCGGCTTTTTTAGCTCTGAAGCAGGCTCTGCAAAATGGAGTGGCACCACTTTCAATCAAAAAAATATCTTAATGGCGCAATTGAGTGGGAGGGATGCCTGTGGTGTCGTGAGCGACATCGTGCAGGCAGTCCGCAAAAAATTTGCAGATGATGAACAGGTGAACCTGCTCGTCCGAAGCCAATTTAGGCTCCAACTCAGGAGACATAAAGAGCTCCTCAACGATGTAGTTTAAAACCTCAGGCTGACCGCCACTTTCCGCCTTCTTTTGCAAGTCTGCGAGAAGGTCGTCATTGATTTTCAGATACTTTTCAAATTCAGCTTCGCTTTTTTCAAAGCGCTCGACGATTTCATCCTCGTTCATGGCGCGCAGAGCCTGATACTGCTCTTCAAAAGACTTATACAAAATCAAAGCCATCATAAAGCCAAGGTCTTGAGCTTCTTCACTCATATCTTCGATGAATTCCATGAAAAAACCAGCTAAGTCAGGTTGAGCTTCAAACAGATGTTGAGATGCGGACTCCAGGGCGTTTTCATCGGTAATGCTGCAAATCTTGTCAATGGAGTCTTGCACTGTTTGAAATGGAATTTTATCCATGGTTTTCCTCATAAATTAAAAGTATGGTTATATTTAACATACATGGGGAGAGCGGATCTATGCAATTCATTAAGCTTGCAGGGCTTTGTTTTATGTCAATTCTGATGAGTGGCGTCTCGAAAGCCACCGAGATGCAGACAGAGGACTTTTACCTAAAAAAAATTCAGCCCCTGTTTGAACAAAGATGTGTGGCTTGCCATAGTTGTTTCAATGCCCCTTGCCAGTTCAATTTACAAAACTACGATGGATTTATTCGCGGTGCTCAAAAGAAAAATGTCTATGATGGAACTCGCTTGCAGAGTGTGATTCCCAGTCGACTGGGGATTGATGCTCATTCCCCCTCTGAGTGGAGAACGAAGGGCTTCTTCCCGGTATTGCCTTCTAACAAAACCTCTGAGGACATGTTTTTGGGCTATCTTAAACTTCGCCGAGAAAAGCCCGACCTGCCTGTGATAAAACCCGTGGCAGACTCACAAATTTGCACAGCCAGTGGCAAGGAGTTTCAAGAGCTTAAAAAGACATCTCCCCATCTTGGTATGCCTTATGGCTTTCCCCCTTTAAGCGTTTCGGAAATGCGGACTGTTGAAGAGTGGGTGAAGCAGGGAGCACCGGGGCCTCTGCCAGAATCAGAGAGAAAACTTGTGGCTTTGACTCCACAGATTAAAAATCAAGTCGTGGCCTGGGAGCGTTTCCTCAATGGAAAGGATAAGGCTCAACAACTTGTCAGCCGCTATATTTATGAGCACATGTTTTTGGCCCATATTTACTTTCCCGAAGAAAAGGATGTGTTCTTTAGGCT
>JBCECD010000199.1:0-3969 GCA_039206745.1 Bdellovibrio sp.
ATTTTTTTGTTCTGAGTCCAATACTCACCTTCTTGGAAAGAGCCTTTGCCAAAAGTTCTCTCGCCGACCAAAGCCGCTCTCTTTAAATCTTGCAAAGCCCCCGCGACAATCTCCGCAGCACTGGCAGAATAAGCGTTCACAAGCACAGCCATGGGCAATGAGAAGACCTGTTCTTCACTACCATAGAATTCTTCTTTCTTCTTATCAGATCCTAAATAGCGAACCTCAAATATTTTCTGATCGAGACCGACAAACAGGCCCGCCACACACGAGGCCTCCTCCATTTGTCCCCCCGGATTGTCACGCAAATCCAAAAGCAGACCTCGCGCATCCGTTTTATTTAACATCAGCAAAGAGTCTTTCACTTTACTGCAAGTCCCTTTGGCAAATTTATTCACAGCAATCACGGCGATGGGTTTAATGCCGTCAATAAAACGCGTTGAAACAGTGGGAACTGTGATTTCTTTACGCAGTAATCGGAATGAGTGAAGAGAGCCGCCTCGCTTCATACTGACAGAAGTCCACTCCCCCTCTTCCCCTTTGAGCATTTCAGAAATACGCGCCGGCATCAAACCCTGGACCACAAAGCCATTGAGGGTTTGCAGGACATCCCCCTTCTTCACGCCGGCCAGCGCCGCCGAACTGCCTTCAGTCACCTTGCGCACGACGTAGTGCCCTCCGGAAACGCCCAAAGTCAGCCCCAGTGAAACAGCTCGATTGTCGGCCTTGGATACCACTTCTTGAAACTGCGAAACCGGCATCAGGTAAGTATGAGGATCACGAAAGACCGAAATAAATCCATTCAGCCCCAAACCCACCATCATTGCCTCTTGCGAGGACTGAACATAGCGTTCCCGCAAGGTCTGCCAAATCTTCAGGAAAGAAATTCTGACGGGACCAGAAGAAAGCTTTTGAAAAAAGGTTTTCCACGGCTCAAGTTGATTTTTCTCCGTGCTGAAGTCCCGCGAGATGGATTGATGAAAAGCGACCAATTCACCTTGAGCATTCAGGCTCACATTATAGCGATTGGCGATAGTCAAAACAGCATTGGTGCAGGCCAGGAAATATCGCTCGGAACTGTAGCAAGTGGTGTCTTGCAAAAGATCCTCCAGAGCTACTGAGCCGAGCCCCGTCTCGGCCCAGTAGTCCTCAACGGATTTCACTCTGGAAGATGCGCCACGCTCTACGCGCGACAAATAGAGGCTGACCCCCATGGCCAACAGCAAAAATGAGAATATGAGTATCTGGAACTGACGTACCACTTTGCCGCCTCCCAATTCGTACACGAAATTTAAGAGAGCAATGGATATGCCATCCCAAGTCGACTAGAATTCATCCTAAGATCCGATCTCAGTATTTTTTTCTGCATTGAAAAGCCTCCTAACAGGTGCTAGAAATATCTTTGAATTATTTTCAAAACCTCAATGGAATCGAGGAGGTAAATATGATCATCGTTACCGGCGCAAACGGCTTCATTGGCAGTGTCATGGTGTGGGAACTCAACCAGCAAGGGTTCTCAGATATTGTGGCCGTCGACTCCATTGGTCTTGAGCAACGCAATCTCCTGAAAAAAATGAAAATAAACAAATTTATCTTGAAAGACGAGCTGTGGTCTTTCTTGCAGACTCCTGAAGCGCAAAAAAGTGTTTCCTGGATCATTCACATGGGAGCGTGCTCTTCCACCACAGAAACCAACAAGGAGTTCCTGTGGGAAAACAACACTCACTACACTCAACGCATTTTTGAGTGGTGTGCAAAACACAAAAAATCTTTGATCTACGCTTCCAGCGCAGCCACCTATGGCGCAGGGGAATTCGGCTTTGACGACAGAACAGATTCTGAACAGTTACGTCCCTTGAATCTCTATGGGGAATCCAAAGTGCTCTTTGATCGCTGGGCCGTTAAGCAAACCGAGACACCTCCTCAGTGGTATGGTTTGAAATTTTTCAATGTCTTTGGACCGAACGAATACCACAAAGAATCCATGTCGAGCGTGGCCTTCAAGGCCTATCATCAAATCAAGGAGAAGGGCTCTTTGGGCTTGTTTAAATCCGCCAATCCTGAATACCGCGATGGCGAGTTCATGCGTGATTTTGTCTATGTCAAAGACATCACAACTTGGATGCGGGAGTTGATGGAGAAAAAACCTGTCAATGGAATCTATAACATGGGATTTGGCAAACCACGCAGTTGGCTGGATCTCGCCGCTTCCGTGTTTGCTGCCATAGGCAAGCCTATGAAAATTGATTGGCTGGAGATGCCCACCAATATTCGTGGACAGTATCAGTATTTTACAGAAGCTAAAACAGACAAATGGAAAGCTGCCGGCATGAGCCCTGCAAAGTGGCCTTTAGAAAAAGCCGTTGCAGACTATGTGCAAAACTATCTTTCCAAAGAGGACCCCTCTCTTTAAAAGGACAAAATATGGAGACAGACTTTCTCCCGCCTCATCTGCGCCGGTATATTGTTGAACAGCACTATGAAAAGTACACCTCGGTGGACCAGGCTGTGTGGCGATATATTTTACGCCAATTGCGTTCTTTCCTCGGTCGTCATGCCCACGAGTGCTATCTCGAAGGCCTGCAAAAAACTGGTATTGATGTTGAGCGCATTCCGCGTATTGAAGATATCAGCAAAAAAATTCAAGCTTTCGGTTGGCGCGCCTTGCCTGTGAGCGGCTTTATTCCACCGGCGGCTTTTATGGAGTTGCAATCGCTGGGTGTACTGCCTATCGCCTCTGATATGCGCAGTCTGGAACATCTCCTCTACACTCCAGCTCCGGATATTGTGCATGAGGCCGCTGGGCACGCGCCGATTCTGATTCATCCTGAATTTTCAGCTTATCTCCAACAGTACGCCCAAGTGGCTAAGAAGGCCATCATCAGCAAAGAGGATTTGGATCTCTACGAAGCCATCCGCGAGCTCTCGGATATCAAAGAGAACCCTTCTTCGACAGCTCAGGACATCACAGCTGCGGAAAAAAACCTGGAAAAGGTCAGCAAAAGTATTTCCCATATTTCTGAAGCCTCCGAGCTTTCCCGTATGAACTGGTGGACCGCGGAATACGGTCTGATTGGCTCTTTGGAAAATCCAAAAATTTTCGGTGCGGGTCTGCTTTCCAGTGTTGGAGAATCTCGTTGGTGCTTGAGTGCCAAAGTAAAAAAGATTCCCCTCAGTGTTGAGTGCATCCGGATGGGATATGACATCACAGAGCCGCAGCCTCAACTCTTTGTCACTCCCGACTTCAAAACCCTCACTCAAGTTTTGGAAGACATGGCTAAACAAATGGCCTTCCGCCAGGGCGGAGTGGCAGGCCTGCAGAAAGCTCATCAAGCCGAGTCCATCAATACAGCAGAACTCAATTCAGGTTTGCAGATTTCCGGTCAGCTGGTTGAATTCTTGCAAGATTCCCAAAAACAGATCTCTTACTTGCGTTTTCAAGGGCCTACACAGTTGTGCTACCACGACAAAGAGATTTCCGGGCACGACAAAAAATATCACCGCGAAGGCTTTGGCACGCCGGTAGGATTTCTGAAGCACTTCCCGAGTAAATGCCCTTCGCTCTTAACAGCGGAGGAGTGGAGCTCGATCGGAGTTCAAGTCGGGCAAAAGGCTCACTTGCAATTCACATCAGGAGTTGAAGTTCAGGGAACGGTTCAAAAAGTTCACACTCGAGACCAAAAAACTCTTTTGATCACCTTCACCGACGCCAAAGTAACTTTAGGAGACCGTATTCTCTTTGCTCCTGAATGGGGTGTGTTTGATATGGGTGTAGGCTCACAGGTGCCGTCTGTTTTCGGCGGCCCTGCAGATCGTGAGGCTTATGGCGAGACAGTGGACTTTGTTGCCAAGACAGTGCCCGCACCCAAATACTCTTCCAGCGAAATTCACAGGCAGATTCTTTACGGAAAAGTTAGCCAATTTCGCGAAAATAAAAATTCTGTTTATAAACATGAAAAAAATATAGAG
>JBCECD010000200.1:0-3938 GCA_039206745.1 Bdellovibrio sp.
GTCCTCCAGTGGGTGAAGTTTACGATGCAACTGAGGCTGCGAACGGAGAGTTGGGCTTTTATCTGGTCAGTGACGGTTCAGCCAACCCTTATCGTTTGAAGGTGCGTCCTCCTTGCTTTGCTATTTACCAGTCATATCCGACAGTGGTGAAGGGCGCGCAGTTGGCGGATGCGATTGCGACCGTGGCTTCAATGAACTTAATTGCCGGGGAACTGGATCGGTAGAGGAATGAGCATGTTTAAATTATCAGACCAAGGCTTGGCGGAAGTGAAAAAAGAGCTGACTCGCTATGAAGCGAAGGACTCAGCGATCATCCCCAGTCTGTATGTGGCACAAAAAGAGAACAACGGGTTTATCACTCCGGAAATGATCACTTATTTATCTAAGGTGATGGATATTCCTGAAGCTCGTATCAATGAAGTTTTTAAGTTTTATACAATGTTCAACCAAAAGCCTGTGGGAAAATATCATGTGCAGGTTTGCACCAATATTTCCTGCGCATTGGAAGGGGGCCGGGAGATGGCCCATCACATCTGTCATGAGCTGGGTGTAAAACCTGGAGACGTGACAACGGATGGCCGCTTCACTGTTTCAAAGGTGGAGTGCCTGGGCTCATGTGGAACAGCACCGATGATGCAGGTGAATGACACCTACCATGAGAAGCTGACTCCTGAAACAGCAATGAATCTGTTGCGAGGTATGAAGTAATGGCTGAAGTAAAAATGTTAACAGAGTTTTATCATTTGCCAGAGTATCAAACTTTGGAAGGTTACAAAGCCAAAGGTGGTTATCAGACTTTACCTAAAGCTTTGAAGATGCAACCGCAGCAAATCATCGACGAAGTGAAGACTTCAGGTCTTCGCGGTCGTGGGGGAGCGGGTTTCCCGACCGGAATGAAGTGGGGATTCTTACCTAAAAACAACGAGCCTCGTTATCTGCTGTGCAATGCGGATGAAGGGGAGCCTGGAACTTTCAAAGATCGTATGATGATGGAGCGTGCTCCTCATCAATTGATTGAAGGCATGATCATCTCTGCTTTCGCGATTGGTTCGAAAAAAGGTTATATCTATGTGCGTGGTGAGTATGTATTCCCGATTGATTGTTTGAGAAAGGCGATTCAAGAGGCCTACTCTGCCGGCCTTTTGGGAAAAAATATTTTAGGTTCAGGATTTGACTTTGATTTGGATGTCTATCGAGGAGCTGGCGCTTATATTTGCGGTGAAGAGACAGGTATGATTTCTTCTTTGGAAGGTCTGAAAGGACAGCCCAAATTAAAGCCTCCTTTCCCTGCGGTTCAAGGGTATCTGCGTAAACCGACGATTGTGAACAATGTGGAAACGCTGGCAGCTGTGACTTACATCATTCGCGATGGGGCGGCAGCTTATCGTCAGCATGGAACAGAAAAATCTACTGGAACAAAATTGTTTTCTCTTTCCGGAAATGTCGTGAAGCCTGGTAACTATGAAGTGCCGTTGGGCTATCCTTTGATGGATCTTCTGATGAAAGAGGGCGGAGGTATGAAACCGGGACGCAAATTAAAAGCGGTGATTCCTGGTGGTTCTTCGGCTCCTGTTTTGACTGCTGATGAGGTGGCAAAGGCTAATTTGGATTATGAATCTCTGGCAGGTTTGGGAACTATGTTGGGTTCTGGCGCCGTGATCGTCATGGACGATTCACAGTGCATGGTGGATATGTTGGGAGTGTTGACTCACTTCTATGCGCATGAGTCTTGTGGACAGTGCACACCTTGTCGTGAGGGAACAGGCTGGTTGAATAAGATCCTGCACTCCATTTTAGAGGGCCGCGGACGTCTTCAGGATATCGATTTGTTGATCAAGGTTGCAGACAACATGAAGGGAAAGACCATCTGTGCTCTTTCTGATGCTGCCGCTTTACCTGTATTGAGTTTTGTAACGAAATTTAGAGATGAATTTGAATTCTACGTTCGTGAAGGACGTTCGAAAGTAAAAGGAACGACATATGCCGAAATGCACCATTAATGGCAAAGAAGTCGAAGTAAAAGAAGGCACGTCCATTATCGAGGCGATGCAAAAGTCCGGGGATCGCATTGCGCATTACTGCTGGCACCCTGGTTTATCAGTCGCTGGTGTCTGCCGTCTTTGCATGGTGGAGATCGAAGGAAATCCACGTGTTCAGATCGCCTGCAACACCATGGTGACCGAAGGCATGAAGATCAATAACACGTCTGAAAAAGTAAAGGACGCTGTGAAGTGGGGATTGGATTTCCACTTGATCAACCATCCCTTGGATTGTCCTATCTGCGATCAGGCCGGAGAGTGCGGATTGCAGGATCAGTACATGGAATATGGCAAGTATGATCCTGAAATGGCGGAACCGAAACAAAAGAAACACAAGGTGGTGGATTTAGGTCCGACTGTGGTTTTGGACTCTGAGCGCTGTATCCTGTGCTCTCGCTGTGTGCGTTTCACCGAGGAGGTTTCCAAGACCAATGAGTTGGGAATTTTCAACCGTGGAGATCGTTCGGAAATTGGCTGTCATGAAGGCGTTCAGCTGAATAACAAATACTCCTTGAACACCGTGGACATCTGTCCTGTGGGTGCCTTGACGTCCAAAGACTTCCGTTTCCGTCAGCGCGTGTGGTATCTCAAAGATGCTGAGACTGTGTGTAACGGTTGCTCTACGGGCTGTAACGTAAAAGTTTATTATAATAAAGAAGGCTTCTTCCGTGTGAAACCTGTTTATAATGAACAAGTGAACGGTCACTGGATGTGCGACGAGGGACGCGATATTTACAAGTTTGTGAATAAAGAGCATCGCTTGTTGAAAGCTCAGACTCGTCAAGGCAGCGCAAACTGGAATGAAATGCCAGCCGGTGCGGCGGCGAAAGCGGCTCATGAAGTTCTGAAAGGAGCTTCCGCTGATTCTTTGGCCTTGGTTCTGACGGCTCAATACACAGTAGAAGAGTTTGAGGCGATCGTTGCCACATTTGTAAATGAATTCAAAACCAAGAAGGTTTATTTCTGGATCAACAATAAAGAGTCCTTTGATAGTTTCGATGGCTTGCTTTTGCGTGGAGACAAGAACCCCAACACTAAAGGTTTGTTGAAGGTGTTGGAAAAGCATGGTCTGACAGCGACTTGGGCTGAGTTGACACAGGGACTGGCAAGTGGAGCTATTAAAACTGTTGTCGTGGCAGGCCCCGAGAATCAATCGGCATTCCCTGATTTTGCGGAACGTGTGAAAGAGTTGTCCAAGGCGCAAAACTTGATCTGGTTGCAAGCTGGAAATCACTCTGCTTTGCAGGCATTGACGAACAATGTTTGGTTGATCCCGACTAAGACCTTTGTTGAAAAAGACGGAACGTTTATTAACTACGCGGGCTTGGAACAAAAGTTCAAAAAGGCGACGACTATTGTATCGGAAGCTTTGACGTTGACGGAGGCGGCTCTGTTGCTGGCGGGTAAAAACTTAGCGATTCCAACAGCGGCTCAACCATTCTTGCCAACAAACCAACGCCCTGATCAGGTGGCTTTGGAAGCTCGCAAGAAGAACGAGTTTGTATTTAAAAGAGGTAGCCTATGAGTGTGATGCAAAACAACTCTGAAAAGTCCAAATGGTATCTACCGGGAGTGTTGAGTGGTCTTGGTATCACGATGAAGCACTTATTGGGGAACTTGTTGAACCGTAAAAAAATGATGACCTTGAATTACCCTGAGGAGAAGTATGAATACTCTCCTCGCTTCAAGGGCAATCATATTTTGACGGTGAAGAAGGATGGCTCTCTTCGTTGCACGGCTTGTATGTTGTGTGCGACCAATTGTCCTGCGGAATGTATCAAAATTCACGCGGCAGAACATGATGATCCGACAGTTGAAAAATATCCTATCAGCTATGAGATCGATATGCTTCGCTGTGTGTTCTGCGGCTTCTGCGAAGAAGCTTGTCCTGTGGATGCG
>JBCECD010000201.1:0-3937 GCA_039206745.1 Bdellovibrio sp.
GCACGGCATAGGCGAAATCCACCGGAGTGGCTCCTTCAGGGAACTCCCGCACATCGCCATTCGGGGTGAAGACATAGATTTCGGATTCGAAGAGATCCGTTTTGACCGTATCCAAAAATTCATCAGGGCTGCGCACCTGCTGATGCAAAGTCACCAGATCGCGCAACCAATTGGCCTGCTGAAAATCAGCATCGTCGCCCATCTTGCCGCGCTCTTTGTATTTCCAGTGGGCCGCGATCCCGCGTTCCGCGACCAGATGCATCTCTTCCGTGCGAATTTGAATTTCAATGCGCTCTCCGCCAGGCCCCATCACCGTGGTATGCAGAGATTGATAGTTATTCGCCTTCGGCATGGCGATGAAGTCTTTAAAGCGCCCTGGAATAGGCTTCCACAGGGAATGCACCAGACCCAAAACAGCATAACACTCAGCCACCGAGCCCACGATCACCCGGAAGGCCAGAACATCATAAACTTGATCGTAGTCGATACTCCGCGATTGCATTTTGCGATAGATGGACCACAAGTGCTTGGAGCGACCATAGACTTCATATTTAAAGCCGGCCTTGTTCAACTCTTTGGCCATCATGCTTTTGACTTCATCGATATAACGATTTTGCTCCGACTCGGTCTTCTTCACCTGTTGAACCAGTTGGTAGTACATGTCGGGGCGGTAATAGCGGAAGCACAGATCTTCGAGTTCGATTTTCAGTGAGCTGATACCCATGCGCCCTGCCAGAGGACAATAGATCTCCAAAGTCTCTAAAGCGATGCGCTCCTGCTTTTCAAAGGGCATGAAATTCAAAGTGCGCATATTGTGCAAGCGGTCCGCTAATTTGACCAGAACAACGCGCACATCTTTTCCCATGGCGACAATCATCTTGCGAATGTTCTCGCCTTGTTTTTCATGGCTGTTCTTGAATTTCATCTGACCGATCTTGGTCACTCCATCCACAAGATGAGCGATGACATCCCCAAACTCGCGGCGAATGTCTTCGAGAGTGGCATGAGTGTCTTCGACCGTATCATGCAAGAGCCCTGTGGCAATGGTGTCTAAGTCCAAATTTAAATCTGCTAAAATAGCGGCAACAGAAAGAGGATGAGAAATATAGGGTTCACCACTGCGACGAATCTGACCTTCATGCGCTTTTTCTGAAAAAGAATAAGCTTTCTCGATCACTTTTAAGTCAGCATTGGGATAATAACTGCGGATGCGGACTAGCAAGTCTTCCACAGTTTTAACTGGCTTGGAACGAGGATCCTTCTCTTTCAGGAATTCAAACATATCCTTCAAGTTTACCGAGGAGTTTCAGGAGTTCCAACTAAGTTTTTCCGAGGTCCATAAGCAAAAAAAGAGGCCTTTAGCCTCTTTTTTATTCCCGTCTCAATTTCGGAACTCTATTTATTGAGATCTTTTTCGATTTGGCGGATAGCCTCAGAGTTTTCCATGGCTTCAGCGTAGCCAACATTACCAATAGCCACTTCACGAAGAGCGCTCACAATATACTTATTGCTCCGAGTAGAAACTGTGGCTTCCGCACCTTTGAGGAGCTGCTTTGCTCTTTTAGAAACCATCAAAACAAGGGCGAATCTGTTTGGAACTTTTTCCAAGCAATCTTCAACAGTTACACGAGCCATTTTGCCTCCAACTAGCCATTTTCCAAAGTCAATTTGGCCAAACTACCGCTAAGCTAGTAATTCTTCAACGATTTTTTTGAATTGAGCGTAGGATTGGTCAAAATTATCATTCACAATCTGATAATCAAACTTCGACGCTTCCTGAATCTCTTTGGCGGCATTCGCCATACGAACCTCAATATCCGCCGGCATCCCACCGTCTCTTTTTTCGATCCTACGACGCAACTCGTCTCTAGAAGGGGGGAGAATAAATACCGTCTTCACCGCCGGAAACTTGGCCTTAAAAGTCGCAACCCCTTGGATATCGACATCCATAATCCCGCAGCGACCTTCTTCCCAAATACTCTCGATAGAACGGTAAGAGGTGCCATAAAAATTAGTATGGACCTTCGCCCATTCCACGAAGAAACCCTCTTCAATCCGACTTTGAAACTCTTCATGACTGAGAAAATGATAGGGTTGCCCCTCACTCTCCCCTTTGCGCATGGACCGCGTGGTGTAAGTAATAATGTCCACCAGGCGAGGATCCTCCTTGCTGATGCGTTCGACAAAACTACTTTTTCCTGCGCCACTCGGAGCGGCGACGACAATCAACCGTGTCTTCATTGGACGTTTTGAACCTGTTCTCTAAGTCGTTCGATAATGGTTTTTGCTTCTACCACAGACTGGGTGATCTTGGCTATCTGAGACTTCGAGCCGATCGTATTCACTTCGCGCAGCAGTTCCTGGGTGTAAAAATCCAACTTTTTACCCTCCGCCGATTGCGAAGTGACCAACTGACGATAGTTTTTAATATGCTCACTCAGACGGCTCAATTCCTCATTGATGTCCGCTTTTTCCAGTTGAATCACAATTTCCTGAGACAAACGGGCCGCATCGATCTCGGCTCCCTTAAGGCGAGCACGGATTTTCTGTTCGTAGCGCTCTTGCAGTTGAACATTGGCCTCACCTCGAAGGTCACTGATAAAACGAACCTGCTTCTCTAAAAGCTGAAGTAACTTCTCCAGATCTCGACGTAAGGCCTTGCCTTCACGCAATCTTTCTTTGTCACAATTCTTACAGGCCTCCATAAAGGCTTTCTTTAATACCTTGTCCTCACCAGCATACAATTCGTGGGACTCCTCCACTTTAATGATATCAGGTAAACGCGCAAAGACCTCTAAATGGAGTTGCATAGGCAAATTCAACTGCTTGGAAAGTTGTTTGTAGGCGGTGACATATTTACGCGCCAAAGGCTCATTGACTGAAACTTCGGCTTTACCAGCCACAGCCCGCACACGACGAGCTACAAAAATATCAACAGTGCCACGCTCAATGGTTTGCGCTAAAATTTTTTTCAGCTCCCCTTCTTGCCCCGCGAACTCTCGCGGAATGTGAAAGCGAGGCTCTAAAAAACGGCCATTCACAGAGCGAATACTGACTTCCACTGTGACATCTTTTGTCTGAACTTTGGCGGTGCCATAACCTGTCATGCTTCTCATAGTAAATTTATTCTGAAACTGACAACGATTAGCGTCAAGAGGTCAGAAATTTCTCGACCAGCGCCCGCGCCTGAGGAAAGCCCTCATCTCCCCCTGCGCACCAGTGAATCTCTTTATCTCTCTGAAACCAGGTCTTCTGCTTTTTTGCCAACTGCCGCGTTCCCTGAGCGATCAGGGCTTCAAGCTCTGTCATAGGAATTTCACCTTTGAGAGCCAACACCGTCTCGCGATAGCCCACACTCTGCAGCGGAGCCCATGACTCCAGACCTTGATCCAGTAGTGCGCGCACCTCGGCAACAAGGCCGGCTTCCATCATCTTGCGCGTGCGCAATTGAATACGCTGAGCAAGATCCTCCTTCACCCACTGCGGCCCCACTTTTAAAACGGAAAACGGAAAGTCGGCGCTGGCCGCTGCAAACTCCTCTTGAATCTCTGTCACCGAGCGCCCTTGAGTGCGAATCAACTCCAGAGCTCGCCCCAAACGATAGTGATCTGCGGAATGGATTTTTTGCGCATAAGCAGGATCTTTTGTACAAAGCTCTTCATACAGCCGCTCAGGTCCACCTGGTGCGCGCAGAATCTCTTTTATTTCTTCCTTGACCTCTTCAGCGACAGGGGTCACAGGATACATTCCCCGCTCTAAGGCTAAAAAGTAAAACCCGGTTCCTCCCACCACAAAGAGCGGAATATTTTCAGGCAGAGCTTCCACACAACTGTAAAAATCTCGCACATATTGGGCCGCGGTCACTTCGTGAGGAGACGAGACATAATCAAATAAATAATGAGGCACCAAAGCCCTTTCTCGCAAGGAAGGCTTGGCC
>JBCECD010000202.1:0-3922 GCA_039206745.1 Bdellovibrio sp.
GCGGTGTTGGAGCCTGCTTGCTTATAGCCCCCGGAAGAACACCTTCGCCCTTCCCTCTGGCGCCTCTTAGCAGAATCCTTTTGCGGAAACCTCGGCGGCAATCATCTTTTACATGCTCTTGATTTACATACTCTTAAAAAAAGACACAGCCCCCTAAGATTTGATCTCTTCTGAGATCGGATCTTAGGAGGCTCGTGAAGTATAACAATGAAAGGGACCCGTTTTATTATTAACGAGCCTTACTGCTGGCGAATTTTCTACGCAGATCTTGAGTAACCTCTTGAATGGTTGCATTCAAAGTCACTTCAAACAACTCATCCGCCGAAACTTTATAAAGTTCGCCCAACTTCTTTAACGCATTGATGGGGGGGTGAGAAACACCTCGCTCCCAGTTAGAAATAAATTGCGGAGTTGAGTAGCCCAATTTATCAGCCACATCTCTTTGAGAGAGTCCCGCCGCCACACGCTTTTGCTTTAAAAAATCTGATAACATATCTTTTTGTCTCATATTGCATCCACCTACAGTATTGATAAAGAGTACACACACCTAATGACCATGACAAGTATTTGCTTCATCTTATGCATTCTGCAACGCCCCTTTGTTTGTTTCTAAACAAATTTATCTTATCTCATCTTTTCATAAATAGCTTTCTGTTCTTCTTCCTTTTCTCCCTTTGAGATATGAATCATTCCATGTTTTACTTGTAAAATGGGAGTTTCTCACGATTATGACTCTGACTACATGGAAAGAAGACTACTTCATTACCAGCCTGTTAGTGAATCCCAGTGGGCATTTGGGGCTGTTTGGTTTGCTGAATCTTATTCAAGAAACGGCATGGATGCATGCAGAGAAGTTGGGCTTTGGCATGCGCGAGATGGAGCAAGAGGGACTTTATTGGGTTCTCACTCGGCAAAAAATTAAAATGCTTTCATGGCCCCCTCTGGGCGAACGGATCACCCTTAAAACGTGGCTTGTGGCTCCCGAGGGGGCTTTTATCACTCGTGAATTTATGGTGACAGATGCCAGGGGAACGGAGATTGGGAGTTGTTCCACAAGCTGGTTGGCTCTGCACCGAGATTCGCGCAAAATTATCGCTCCTCTCGAATTACGAGATTGGCAAAATTTGATAGAACCTCAGAGAACAGATGTCATAACAGAAAAAATCTCGGTGGCGGGAGACTTTGACCCTTTAGCGAAATTTCGCGTGCGCAACTCTGATTTGGATATTAATCAACATGTGAATAATACAAAGTATGCACAGTGGATTTTGGATTCAATTCCTTATGAGTTGCACCGAACTTTGCGGCTGAAAACTTATTCCGTTAATTTTTTGGCGGAAACCCGTCTGGGCGATAAAGTGCGCGTGGAGAAGCAGCTCCCGCATTTACCAGGAGAAGCTGTGTATCGTGGTGTTCGCCTGGAAGATAATAAAACTCTGTTCGCAGCCCGTTTGGAGTGGGAAAAGAAAATATGATGATGCTCAAGCCTTTTACTTCCAATCAACAGACTCAGAACCTTCAGCTGGAGGTGGACCTGTTGCGCCTTTCAACGCAGCAAGTGCGTTTAACCTTTACACTGTCGGGAGATGTGACGTCCGTGCTTTGGCCGGAAGCTCCCTCCTTTCCTGCTCGCCGTGATCAACTGTGGGCACACACCTGTCTGGAGGCCTTTTGTGCCGAAAGCAGCGACAGCTCCGCTCCTTATACAGAAATCAATTGCGCTCCCAACGGAGACTGGAATGCCTACTCCTTTAGCAGCTATCGGGAGGGCATGACTCCCTCCTCGCATATCACCGTGCGTCTTGAGAAGGTGGAGCAAGGGACCGAGAGAGGTCTCTTTGTGCTTTTACTAGAGCATCAACTGGAGTGGCCTTCCGCTTTTTGGGGGCTCACTGCGGTGATCGAGTTTAAAAACCAGGAAAAAAGTTATTGGTCGATTTCCCATCCGGGCCCGGCTCCGGATTTTCACAACAAGGCGGGATGGCAGCCTCTCTCGACGCATTGAGCATCTTGACCCTTCACGAGGTGCAGATTAGGTTGGGTTGTTTCATTTTCAAATCAGAAAGGACCCAATCATGAAGAAACATCCCGTTCGCGTTTATCCTTCCAAAGAAAAGCTGGAGCGCAAAGATCAGTTAGCATGGAAAATGGCTGAAATCGCCTCTGACAACGCTCCTATCAAGGCCGACGTCTTGGACATGGTGATCAACCGTATTATCGACAACGCTTCAGTGGCGATCGCCGCGGCCAACCGCCGTCCTGTGGCTTCCGCTCGGGCTATGGCTTTGGCTCATCCGCGCCAAGGTGGTGCAACTGTTTTTGGCATGCCGAACGATCAAAAATTTGACTGTGAATGGGCCGCTTGGGCTAACGGCACAGCCGTGCGTGAGCTTGATTTCCACGATACGTTTTTGGCAGCGGATTACTCTCATCCTGGTGACAACATCCCTCCTATACTCGCAGTGGCTCAACAGCTGAATAAATCCGGCAAAGAACTCGTGAAGGCCTTAGTCACTGGCTACGAATTGCATGTGGATCTGGTTAAAGCCATTTGTTTGCACGAGTTCAAAAAAGATCATATCGCCCACTTGTGTCCTGCTCAGGCCGCAGGGATTGGAACTCTTTTGAGTCTTCCGACTGAAACTATTTTCCAGGCGATTCAACAGGCCGTGCATGTTTCTTTCACCACTCGCCAATCGCGCAAAGGTGAAATCTCCTCTTGGAAAGCTTATGCTCCGGCTCATGCGGGAAAACTGGCTATTGAGGCTGTCGATCGCGTGATGCGCGGTGAAGGGGCTCCGTCTCCTATTTATGAAGGAGAAGATTCTGTCATCGCTTACATGCTTTCAGGAAAGAACGGCCAATATGAAGTGCCACTTCCTGAAGTGGGTGAAGAAAAGCGCGCAATCCTGGAAACCTATACAAAAGAGCATTCCGCAGAATATCAGTCTCAGGCATTGATTGATCTGGCTCGTAAAATGAAAGCCAAGATCACCAACTTTGACGATATCGCCAATATCGTGATCCACACATCTCATCACACTCACTACGTGATTGGAACAGGCGCCAATGATCCGCAAAAAATGGATCCGCAGGCTTCTCGTGAAACTTTGGATCACTCAATCATGTACATCTTCGCCGTAGCTCTTCAGGACGGCACATGGCACCATGTGAAATCTTACGCTCCAGAGCGCGCGCAGCGTCCTGACACCGTGACTTTGTGGCACAAGATTTCAACGGTTGAAGACAAGCAGTGGACGGCTTGGTACCACGAGACAGATCCAAATAAAAAACGCTTCGGCGGTCGTGTGGAAATCACAATGAAAGATGGATCCAAAATTGTAGATGAGTTGGGTGTGGCCGACGCGCATCCTGCGGGCGCTCGCCCCTTCAAGCGTGCGGATTACATCCGTAAATTTGATACATTGACTGAAGGTATTATCACCAAAGCGGAGCGGGATCGTTTTATTGGTTTGGTGGAGAATTTGGAGAACCTGACTGCCGAGCAAGTTCAGCAGTTGAACGTTCAGATTCCTATCGACAAGCTTGTGAACAACAAGCGCGATAATAAAGGGATCTTCTAGTTTTTCTTCGCGGCTTCCAAGAGTGAAAAACGGGCCTTGTCTTCAGAGACGGGGCCTGTGACGGCCGCTTCGGAAGCTTGCCGAGGTCTTTTGCGAGTTGAGACTTCTCGTTCTTGTTTTATATTTTATAACTGGTCCCTTTAATTGTGGGTGCTTTTATCTATCCGTTCTCCGGAACAAGAACTCTTCAAATCTAAGAGGTTCTTTTAAGGCACCTTGTGGGGACCCTGCCATTTTTCAATGGTTCTGGTTGCTGGCCACCAACAATTAAAGGGTCCACTTTTTAGAGATTAGAGATTAGAGATTAGAGATTAGAGATTAGAGATTAGAGATTAGAG
>JBCECD010000203.1:0-3018 GCA_039206745.1 Bdellovibrio sp.
AGGCAGATCATTCAGATCACGCAAGTAAGCCACCGTGGTGCGATAGCGACGAGCCACTGTGCTTAAAGTATCGCCACGGCGAATACGATAAGTCTGAGTGTCTCCTGAGTCTGCCACAAACTGCACATTCTCCACCACACTCTCATTGGCAGCAATCAAAGCCTGCTCTGAAGATCCTGGAGGAATACGCAAAATCAAATCCGTTCCCTTGACCGTTGCCACTTCCCCTTTAAATTTAGGATTCAAAGCCTTGAAGTCTTCATAGTTCAAATTAAGCTTCTCAGACATTTGACGCAGATTCACAGGTTTGTTCAGGGTGATGTGATCGAATTCGATAGGTGGCAAATAGTCGATCTCACCGAAACCATACTTTTCCGGCTCTTTCGCAATCAACTTCGCAGCAATGAATTTCGGCACATAGTTGATAGTCTCTTTAGGCAAGCGGCGTTTACGAGCCAATTCCCAGAAATCACGAGTGTAGTGATTCATGACTTCTCTTTTTACGCGATTCTCTCCGACATTGTACGAAGCCATCGCCAAATACCAGGAACCGAAAACGCTATAAAGACCTTTGAAATACTCCGCTGCCGCCTGAGTTGCAAAAACGGGGTCTCTTCTTTCATCAACAAAGGCGCTGATCTCAAGACCATATCTTTTACCAGTACCACGAATGAACTGCCAATATCCAACAGCTGCGGCATGAGATGTAGCGCGTGAACTGAAACCAGACTCAATCAACGCGATATAAAAAAGATCCTCTGGCAAACCGTTGTCGCGCAAAACTTTTTTCATCAACTTTTCATAGCGTGTAGAGCGAGCCAAATATCTTTCCATGTGGGGACGTCCGCGCCCCTGGAAATATGCGATCCACTTTTCAACAAGAGGATTGACCTCGGTGGGAATGGATTCAAGCTCTTGATCGACCACCTTGGGGCCTTCAGGATCTGACAATCGAAAAGAACCGATGTCTTTGATTTCTGATCCCGCACTGTCGGAATCTGAACCTGCTGATGTGGATGTGCCGTTGCTAGATTTATGAGCACATCCGGCCATCAAGGCCAGAACCAAACTCAATGTTAAAAGTCTCCTCATGAGTCCTTCTCCTTTGACAGGTTTTAGGCTACAGAACTCATGGTTTTTTTTCAATAAAACATCGTCCCTATTTGATAATTTTATTTTCAGCAGGCTTCATCAGGTCCAGCCAGAACACAGAAGAAAGAGGCTCATTTTTTCCCTGAACCAGACGATAGAGCAGCACATTTCGCAAAATCGCCTTGATATAAAAGCTTGTCTCACTCCACGGCAACTCGTCGAACCACACTTCGTCCTGAGGAGAACCACCCTTCTGGACTATTTTCTTTTTCATCTCTTCATTGGCCTCGACCCAAGTCCTTACGCGCCCAGGTCCTGCATTGTACGCGGCTAAAGCCAGTGGAACATGACCGCCGAACTGGCCTAACATCTGGGAAAAATAATATGAACCCATTGCTATATTTGTTTCGGGCTGGAACATGTCGCCAGGCAAATCAATTTTCAAACTCAATTTTCTCGCCACCTCTTGTGCTGTGGGTGGAATCATTTGCATCAACCCCAGAGCATTCGAGGATGAAACTGCACGCATATTGAAAGCACTCTCTTGGCGAGTCAAACTCTGCAAAAGACTGGCCTCTATACCGTAGCGCGAGCCTTCCGTCTGATAGAGTTCATCAAATAAAGGCGGATAACCCACTTTTACAAATTGCTCCCGGCGCATTTGCGGCTCCGCTTCCATCGCTTCATTCAGCAATCTGATAGCAGGCATATACTGCCGCAAATTCGCCAGCTGCAAAGCCCACTGCACTTTCAAAGAAGCGTCTTTAACAAAAGGCAGCTGTGCAAACTCCAACTGCGCTTCGTTCACCCATCCCGCAGCAGAAAGCATTTTATAGCGCTGCCAAGATTTTTTTTGTCCGCCGGAAAGATAAATCTCACTTTTTAAGCTGGGGGCTTTATCCTTAAATTCAGGCCAGCTCAGACGCCCCCCTTGACTCTCCGCCCGCAACCGCAAACCGTAATAGGAAAAAGGATAGCGTTCGATTATTTCCGCAGCCAACTTTTGCGCCTTCTCAACATGCGTTTCTTGTAAGGCCCGTACCCACCAATAGCGCGCACTCAAATCATAGCGATCGCGCTTCTGTTGCAAAAGTTTTTCCAACAAGGCCGACGTTGATGAATAATTTTTCTTTCTGTAGTGAATCAACGCCGAACGAAATAACGCTTCCGCCGCTTCATCTGAACCATTGTGGTATTGAATGAGGTCCTGATAAAACTCCAAAGCTTTATCATCACTCCCCGTGAATTGAGAGCTGCGACCGGCAATGGCCAGCATCACCGCCATCTGAGCCGAACCTGGACTCTTATCAATCACTCTCTGAGCCAGACGAAGAGCTCCAACGAAATCCCCACGACGATAAAGGCTTTGAGCCCATTCTTGCAAACGAGAGCTGTCTAAATTCTCCATCTCATTCAGCGCTTTGATCTGAGCGGCTTTTTCATTAAGTGAATTATAAATCTCGAGAGGGCGATCACGCAGACGCCGAGCCGGACGACTTCCTGGGTATTGATTCAACAGAGTCACGCAATCCTTTAAAGCAGCGATGAATTCCTTATTTTGCAGAGATTGCTGAATTCGCGACTCCAACGCCACCTCTTCACCACCTGCCTCAGGCCCACCACCGTCAGTCACAGCGGGAGCTGTTTTTTCATTACGAGTTTTTGCCAAGAAATCCAACTTCTCCTGAAGATAAGCACTGTCTTTTTGATTCTGCGCTTGCTCATACAGGAACTGTGCTTCACCATAGCGCACCTGAGCAAGGGCCAGATCTCCCAGCATTCGATACAGAGACGACTTTTGCTCCACCGTTGTTTTCCATGACGGATCTAAAAGACTCTCCAACATCGCTGCGGCCTGAGAATGTTTTTTGGTCACAGCCGTCTCCAGAAAACTCAATCGCAGACTCACCCAGATTTGAAGCAAGT
>JBCECD010000203.1:3028-3898 GCA_039206745.1 Bdellovibrio sp.
TCCAAAGCCAAAGTGTTTAAGGGCAACTCCAAAGTCATCGGATCATTTTTTTTCTTGGCCTCTTGTTGCAGACAGCGCACCCAAGTCAGAGCCACCCAACCCTGCAATTCCTTTTGCGCCTTCAAAACTGCCGGCGCCGCCTTCACACACTGAGTCCACTCGCGAGAGATTTCATATTCTTTTAGTTTCGCCAGCGCGGAGAGCTTGGTTTTCTTATTCTTTGCCCCCTTCATACCGTAGACATCTACACTGGAAATCGACGCCAGCTCCTTAGCAATGTCCACTTTCTGGGGTTGAGCTCCCGCCAGGGAAGACAATAAAAAGATTCCACAACTGCTCCAGAAAGCTAATCTCATTCCGTCACCTCATTCATCTCTTTAATCAAACTCTCCCCCACCACTTCGGCCTGCCCCTGGAAGGGGATTTCAGAAAACACTGCTTTTTTCATGAAGACAATCACAGGCTCCCGAGCCTGTCGCAGAGACAGGCTGAGTTTCCAATAAGGCTCCATCAGCTTATGCTCTAAAAAATCCGCCGCTGCCGGATCACAGAAATAGATAAGAGACTCCTCTATAACGTCCTTATCACAAAGGTTGTAATGCAACTTCTGAAAATCTCGAAGCAACCAAGGCCAGGGCCATTGCTCAGGAAGGCCAATTTGAATATTCTCCTGCAAAAGCCCTGGACGCTTCACCGCCTCAGCGAGAATAATTTTCTCTAGCATACGCTGTTCATAGGTGGAATTGACATACACATAAGGGTGCTGCAAATCCAAAGGCCGACGATAAGAGGACTGCCACAAACTATAAATATTAAAAAGAACTCCGGCTGCGACCAGGAGGCGCAACCCCCACTTCTTACTATGCGAAG
>JBCECD010000204.1:0-3889 GCA_039206745.1 Bdellovibrio sp.
CAGCCATTCTCCCTTGTGTTCAGCCGGAGCTGGTTCGGTGTTGTGCTTTTTCATATACCAGAGGCACTTGGCCACATGCGTGCCCATGTCTCCAGGGAAAGTGGAAGAAACAATCTCTCGCCCGCTATATCTCAGCATGCGCACGATCGCATCCCCCAAGCAGAGATTGCGCATATGTCCCACATGAAGCTCTTTATGCGTATTGGGCTGAGAGTATTCGATCATTGTTTTAGGAGAAGATTCCACAAGCTGTTTTTTAAAGAAAGACTCATCGAGAATAGACGCCAAAACTTTTTTACCAAAACATTCCGCAGAGAAAGTTAAGTTCAAATAAGGACCAGCTGCTTGAGCTTTTTTCAGGGATGAATCCAAGCTCATATTTTGGGCGATTTCGGCAGCAATTTGCGGAGGGCCTTTCTTAAGAGCCTTGGCCAATGTAAAACAACCGAAAGCCAAATCTCCCATGTCCGACTGCGGAGGTTCAACTAGAGCTTTGTAGATCTCCTCTTCAGAGAGGGAATGATTTAGCTTTTGAAGCGCTTCAGAGATCTTTTGAGTCGCCAAAAGGCGAATGGAGTCGTGTTTAATCATAGACCTTTCCAAAACCAGAGCACTGCGGCCCAAGAAATACCAATAAGGAGAATGACTATACTCATCTTCCGGTGAAAATTCAGGTCTTTTTTCAGCTGATTCATTTCATTGTGCAACTGAAGACGTTCCTCGCCTAAATTTTGCAGTTTTTCGTGAAGAGATTGCAGGCTTTCCTGGCGCTCCTGCCGTTCTAAATCCAACTCTTTGAGGGCCTTTTGATGTAAAGACTGCGGAGAGGTTGAAATGAAATATTGAGGTGTCAAACCGGGCAACTTTTCCTTGAGAGCCAAATACCACTGCAAAGACCGCCAAATATGGGGAGGGGCTTCATCTCCATGCCTGGTCCATCGGGTCCAACTTGAAGGGTCGACCAATAAAAGTTGGGCCATTTTCCTCTGTGAAAGCCCTAAATTCCCACGAATTTCTTCCAAAGAGCCTAACTGACCCTGAATGACTGCTGTCTGCGCCTCGTAATGCATCCTCAAAGAGGTTTTGGATCGAGCCCCCAAATCCCCCTCTTCAAAGCCCTCGTTTAAAACGTCCTTTTCAAGGGTCTTCTCAAACCCCTTTTCGAGCCCTGCTCCCATCTTACCTCTCTGGATTATTGTGATTCACAATATTTATGTTGTGAATCACTTTAAAATTAGTTGTATAATACATATATAATCTTTTAGGGGGACTCAAGGAGTCAAGCTAAGTTATTGAAACCACGAATAATTCCTTGGACCCATACCCCAGCATCCCTTTTTTCAAATTGAACTATAGCTTATAGTTATAAGCTTAAGTGTTAAATATATGATTTTATTGATATTTGTAAATAGCAGTTTGTAAGTCGCCCATTGTGATGCGATGCGAAAATAAGAAATGGTGCTAATTAAACAAAATTGTTTTACATATCAACACTTTGAATGCGGAGCATTAAGAATTAAGTCTTGTCATTTTAAAGTCGCTTTTGAATGATCAGTTATGGCCACGGCATCACGATATCAGCTCAATAAAACAAAATATCTGCTCGAACCTGAAACGGAACGTTTGCGAAAAATTCTCACGGATTTTCAAGATAAAGATCCACGCAATTGTCTGATGATTTGGGTGGCTCTGCGAACCGGCGCTCGGGCCCAGGAAGTTTTAAACATTCAGCGCACGGATCTGAACACCTACGATGAAACGGTTTTTATTCGGGGTTTAAAAGGCTCCAATGACCGGGAAATTCCTCTTCACTCTGATATCTTTAGACGTCTTCATCATTTCGCCGAAACTCAAGGCGGCACCAAGATTTTTCCCATCACCTACACTCGTTTGTATCAGATATGGGAGATGTATCGTCCGGTCCCAAAGAAGTTTCATGCCCTTCGCCACACCTTTGCCATCGAACTCTATCGCAAAACCAAAGATCTGAGACTGGTTCAGGTTGCCCTCGGGCATCGAAATATCACCAACACTATGGTCTATGCTGACTATGTCTACTCCCAACAAGAATTGCGCAAGCTGATTCTCTAGCGGAATCGTTGTCCAATTTCCAGCTCAGGCATATAGTCAATGTGTGAAAGTCGTCGTCGAACACACCAAAGCTCTTTTTAAAAACACCGATGAAGCGCCTCCCTGGGCGCGAATGACCATTTGCAGCCTGGCCACAGGCATTCCCCTCCTTGTAGGCTGGTGGCAAGGAGAGCTGAACTCTGCCATCTACGCCTCCCTGCTAGGTTATTTTGTGGCTCTGAACGATCACCTCGGAAGTCTGGTGCATCGTCTTCTTGTTGCCACACTTTCTTTTGTCGCTTTAATTGCGGCTTTTGTTTTAGGCGTTTCGCTGCATGAACATTTTGCGATTTTTATTTCCATCACTCTTCTTCTGACCTATTGGCTCGGTCTCATGGGAGGCCTGGGGGCTGAGGCGGAACGGCTTCTGCTTTTCTCCTCGATTCAAATCTTAGTCGCTTATTATACACCTCGTATGGGAACCGGCTCCCTGGATTCGCTCCTGCACTATGGACTGATTGGCTATTCTGTTGTCCTTCTAGGTATGGTGATTTCCAATCACTTTCTTCGCGGTAAAACTCTGGAGTATGCACGATTGCATTCGTCTCTCCTCAGCTCTCTCACCTTCAGTCGGCGTCGTCATATCTACGCTTTCAGCTATATGGTGGCGGCTCTGCTGGCTATTTTATGCATTCAATACTTTGTCATTGAGCGCGGCTATTGGACCATTGTCACAGTGATGTTGATTATGAAGCCCGACCACAAGGAAAGTGTCTATCGCAGCTTGCAAAGATTTATCGGCACCCTTGTCGGCGTAGGACTCGGTGAAGCTCTTATTGTCTCCACGCAAAGCGTGCAGGTTCTGATCATCGGCGTGATGATCTCGGCCTTTCTGATTCCCTATGCCATGAAACGAAACTATTGGCTGGTCTCCTTTTTCGTCTCCATTGTGGTGATGTTTTTGCTCAGCATTCCCGTCATCGGACATCCCGACACTCATTTGCCCTTTGTCAGACTTGAAGCCACTCTTTATGGCTGCCTCCTGAGCGTTGTCGGTGTCTTACTTTTTAAAGTGATTGAAAAGATTTTTATAAAAATTCCCACTCAGTAAGCGGACAAAGCCATCTGGAATCTCCAACCTCCTCAGCAAAAAGAGGAGCTCTACGCCCCTCTTCTGGACGGAGAAGCAGCTGATCTCTGCCACTCAAATTTCTTTTGATTCTCTAAAGTTTGCGCGATTGTGCAGGGACCTGAAAGGGATATTTATATTGCCACAGACGAGGGGTTTCTTGTACGCCCTCCGCTCTGGAATAAAAAACTGGGTGATCACTCACCCAAAGAATTGACTTCGTTAGCCAGCCTTTCGAATTGCTTTTTCTCTGAAGCTTTATGCTGAGAGCCTTCTTTCTTAAAAGCCAGAAAGCCTTTGCGTGTCGGAGCATTGTAAGAAGCACCTGAGTTTTCCACCACCACAATGCGCTCACGTTTTTTTTGCTCAGCCACCACATCGCGGGTCTGTTTCATATTTTTCTTCAGATCCGTGTGCAAGTCTTCTTGAGCTTTTGCATTTTCCTTAATCAAGGCATTGAAGTCCTCAATTTTAGCAAAACTCACAGCAGGAATCAGACAGAATGAAAGGATCATGACTTGCTTTTTCATAACTTACTCCCTTGAGATACAAAGAGCTATTGCAAGCTCCACGCCATGCTGAATGAATTATAAGGGCTTTGAGGCATAATTTGTGCCGACAATTTTGACAGTTGTCGAGAGACTCCAAGACGAATCTCGATTTGAGACGTCTCGTCGGTCGACCTGAGAT
>JBCECD010000205.1:0-3877 GCA_039206745.1 Bdellovibrio sp.
GGTGTGATTGGCGTGAGTCTGACGGGAACGCCGATTATTGCAATTTTTAAAGATGTTGTACAAAGCACGTCCGGTAATCCCAATGGAGCTGTGCCAAAATTTGTAGAGCAAAGTACGATGGTCCATGAGATGGGCCATGCTTTGGGATTTGTGAATAATGGGGTGCCGATGGTGACCAGTCATCAAGACACGGCTCACGGTGCTCATACGACGAATTCCAACTGCGTGATGTATTGGTTGAACGAGGGGACCAGTGATTTAACTCAGTTTGTTCTGCATTACATCAACTCTGGTAACACGGTGATGTGGGGCTCTCAGGTTTTGCAGGATGCGCAGGCCTACAGTCAGTAAAAAAAAGCCAGATAGACAAGGCTATCTGGCTGTGAAGAGACAAGGTCCTTACTTTTGAGCAGCGACGGGTTTGTTGGCTTGAATTTTCAGATTCAAGGTCACCTCATCGCCCACCACGGGTCCGACCTCCACCATTTTACCCCAAGTCAGCCCGAAATCTTTGCGATTCAGTTTACCAGTGGCAGTGAAGACAACTTTATTATTTCCATAAGCATCGTTCACATTGCCGAGGTATTTCACTTCGAGAGTCACTTCTTTCCGCACGCCTTTTAGAGTCAAATCGCCGATGATTTTGAAATTGTCACCCGAGCCGACGATCTTTTTTGAGACAAAAACCATTTTTGCGCCGTCTTTTTTTGCGATATCGAAAAAGTCAGGGCTGCGCAGATGATCGTCGCGATCTTTGTTGCCGGTGTCAATAGAAGCCACGTCGATATTGATTTGAGCTTTGGATTTTTCAAATTTGGGATCAATCGTAATCGAGCCGTCGAATGCGGTGAAACGTCCTTCCACAGTTGAAATCACCAAGTGAGGGATTTCAAATCCCACTTTGGAATGGGCAGGGTCGAGAGTGTAAGAGCCGGCAGGAATTGCTTTGTCCGCAGCGAAACCTGTTAAGCTTGTCAAAGTCAAAAGTATTGTCAGGGCCATTTGTTTCATAAAAGTTCTCCTTTTTATGTGTTTTGATGGGATTAGTATCGCCCCCTTTCATTTATTGCAAAAGGTGACATATATGCATTAGACTGTTTCATATATGGAACAATTAGATCTCAATCAAATTCGTACTTTCGTGAGAATCGTGCAGCTGGGGAGTTTCACCAAGGCCGCCGAATTTTTGAAGCAACCTAAATCCCGTGTCAGTCGGAGATTGTCAGCTCTCGAGCGGGAGCTAGGAGTGCAGCTTATTTATCGTACAACCCGGCAATTTCAGCTGACTGAAATGGGACGACTTTATTATGAGCGGGCGCAGGGTTTGATCGAGGGGTTGGAAAGTCTGTCCATGGAGGTCAGTGAGACCACCGCTGAAGTTTCCGGCCTGATCAAAGTGACAGCTTCTGATGACATGGGCGTGAAGCATCTGCCACCGATTCTCGATGAGTTTTCCCGACAATATCCGCAGGTGCGCTTTGAGGTGCTGCTCACTCAGGCCTATGTGGATCTGATTAAAGAATCTGTCGATGTGGCGATCCGTATTGGGATTCTCAAAGACAGCTCCTTGCGTGCCCGCCGCGTGGGCAGTGTGAAAAATATTTTTGTCGCGACACCCGGTTTTCTGGAGCGCTACCGGCAGTGGGAGGATTTAGAGCAATGGGCGCATCTGCCTTTTATTGGAATGACTTCCGCAAGTAACGGGAAGGTCGAAGCCTTGAAAGGACCTGATGGCAAAAAGGTGATATTAAAGCCACAATGGATTTTCAGTGCCAACAATCCGGCAATGCTTTTGGAAATGGTGTTGCTGGGTAAGGGCTTCAGTTATATTCCCGAATTTCTCTGCGCGGATCATTTGAAATCGGGGCGACTGGTTCATATTCATAAAGGCCTGCGTGGTGCTGAAACGCCGGTCAGTCTGGTGACGCCTGAACAAAAAGAAATTTCCCTGCGAGTAAAAAAATTCAGTGAGTTTGCAGCAAAAAAATTAAAGGACTCATTGCGAGTGAGTCCTTTGTGAAATCAGCTTAAGTCAGATCTGCATTTTGAAGTTCAGAACCTCTGCGATAGGTGGAGGTCCTCCAAGAAACCCCTGGTCTGCATCTGTCTTCCCGTTGTGGGAGTACAGATTGTTGAGCAGGGGTTGGTTTCTGATCTTTATAGCGGCAGAGCAAAGCTCTCTGCGGGAACCACTTTCCAACCATCTTGGAGAAGCTTATCGAAGGCCGAGCCCGGATAGCTGGTGGCATCCAAAGGTACTGGGAAGGGTCCGAAGTAATCACGAGACTCGAGAGGATAAGGACAAGGAGCCTTTCCAGTGGAGTCAGGATTCCAAGGGCGATAGAGCAGAACCAAGGCAATGGATAGACGGGGGCCCTGGAAGTATTTCACGCGGATATTCACTTCTTCGGTGAAGGCGAAAGCTTTGGTTCCGCACTTCAGTTTCGTGCCATGTCCATAATCATGGTCGACCACAATGTGAGATTTTCCATCACTGGATACGATATAGAAGATGGAACCATCATCTGACAGCAAGGCCATTTGATAGTTACCCGCAGGCATTTCTGGAGAAGGCTTCATGCGAGCGCGAATATCCATACCGAAGAACTCTGTGCGATCGCTGATGCCAGGGAAGCCTGACGTGAAGCTGCGAGTGGGGATGAAGATATCACTCAGATAAATTGTTCCAGCGGGAATTCCCTGAGAGATGTACATATCCGCCTTGTTCCACTCCGGCAGTCCGTCGAGACTGGTGTGGAAGAAGACATTGGCTTTCAATCTCTTCTCACAGTTGTCATCAGCAGGCGCTATGGCCAAAGGATTACAGATTGGTTGAACGATAGAGAACTCTCTTTCGCGCTCGAATTGATTGCCACGATTATCGAGGACTGTCACACGGAAGATGTAATCGCCGTAGTTAAGATTGGCATAATCCATTTGGCGCAAAGAAGTGCACTCTTGCTTGTTGAGCAAAGCACCTGTCGTCTTGTTTAAAAGTGAGCACTGAAGAACAGACAGATATTCGGGATTCTCAACAGTGTAGGGGATGCTGACATTTTTATTGTCGATGACAGGTGTTCCGATAGTCAGATTGACAGCGGCATCTTCGACAATAAAAGGATAGGGATTGGAAGAGCGACTGTCAGAGCCGAGATAGGAAGTCACAGTCACTACATAAGACCCGTTGTTCAACTGGCAGTCGCTCATGCGCACAGTGAGAGCTGTGACATTTGCAACCTGACAGATCACATTGGAGCCTTGAGTGACCACCACATCATAAGAGGTGGCGTTGATAGATTCAGTCCAGTGGAAAACAGGAATTTTATCGTTCACCAGGCGATTGTCTTTCACACTGTCCGTGTCGCCGGTAACACCGACAACGGCCAAGGCGCCGAGACTTTTTGTTGTGTCTGCGGGATCGCGGCTGGTTGACAGGACTCCCACCGCTTGGGCTTCCGGGTCATAACTCATGCGAGCGCAGTTCTGAAAAAAGAAAACCACGGGGAGAGCCACCGCAGTTAAAATAGAAAACACTTTGAGACGATGATTTTGGAAATACGTGGCGAACTGTTTTAAAAAACGCGCTACAGGCATTATTCCCCCTTACTGAATAGCCAGCCGAACAAATAGGTTAAGCAAAATTTTTGTTAAAATACAGCCCTTTTTGTTGCAAGATCTAGGTTAGTTTTGGAACGTATCAGAATGTGACACCAGCGAAAGGTCGGCAGCATGAGAGTGAAAACGGGCCTCGGGCTCTTGCAATTATTTATATGGGGTTCTTTTTCCACAGCGCAGGCTAATATTGTAGGAACTGATATTCAGAACTTCAATCCGACGACGAGCGTCGATGCGATGGCCGAGAAACTGAACAGCTTGC
>JBCECD010000206.1:0-3871 GCA_039206745.1 Bdellovibrio sp.
TTACAGGTTCGGCAGTGCAGTGGTCGCCTAAAACCGGAGAGCGTCTGGTGAATATCGAGGTGTCTTTATCCAAAGCGGCTGTCGATCCGGTGACGGTGGCGGTGGTGGAAGACTCGGCTAAGATCTGCAATCTGGCGGAGCCCGTGGATATTGTCGCAGCCAACTGTTTGAGTGCGGTGCAGAGTTTGATCTGTCCTGCGGGGAGCACTTGTAATGCTGCCGCCTTGAAGCTGCGCCGGGCGCGCAGTGTGGTGGGTACGACTTACAATCGCTTTGACTGGGACTTTAAATTCCAAAGCACCAGCCTGGTGTTTTTGCCGGGAGAACAAAAGAAAACCTTGCAGGTGAAGTTCTCCAAAGACATTCGCAAGGAAGACAACTTTCTTTTGACTTTGAAGTTGGAAGCCGGTCTGGGCGATGTCGTGGTTGGCAGCAGCGCTCTCAAGCACTTTGTCATCGAAAAAATCAGTCATCCCACACCGCCTGTGGGCGTGGCGCGCTTTCAGGACCTGATGCAACCTGTGAACGGGATCTTGGCCGTGAACTGCATGCAGTGCCACAACTCGACAAAACGGGAAGGACAGTATGATATTTCCAACTATGAAGAGATGATCAGCCGAGGTGTATTGGTGCCGGGGAGTACGACAAGCAAAATGTTCCGTCGGATCAATCCGATGGACCCCGATTGGGCGAACTTGCAACCCATGCCGCGAACGGGACCTATGGAAGACAGTTATATCCGGGCTGTGCAAAAGTGGATCGAGGCGGGGGCGCCTAATAACTAGGTGGGAGAGCTTATGAGAAAATTGGGGGCTTTGATAATTTTTGCCGTAGGCATTCTGTTCTTTCAGAACTGTGCCGTGGTCGGAGGTTCTGCCGACTCTGCTTCGGAAGAGGAGTTGCAGGCAGCCAATGCACTGGTTCTGCAGGAAAAAGCCATGCGTGTTGTCAATGGTCGCTGTGTCTCCTGTCATAATCCGCAAAATCCCGAGGGTCAGATTGATTACTTGGGAGACGTGAATTCTCTTTTGTACTATCGCATGATCATCCCTCGTGATCCAGGATCGTCTTTTTTATATCAAGTGATTCAGAGCGGAGAAATGCCTCCCGGGCAGCCTTTGAGTGAAGAGGATGTGAGTGCCATCACTCAATGGATCAATGAGGGTTTTAATGCCGGCAATCCCGTGGTGACACCTCCGGTGAGCGAAACTCTGCAACCTCAATTTTCCAATATCCGCGCCAACATCTTTGTGCCGAAATGTCTGAGCTGTCATGCTGCGGATAAGGCGCAGGGAGGAGTTACGCTCTCCAGTTACAACGCCACTCGTAATTTAGTGGTACCTGGTGTGCCGAACTCGAGCACTTTGTACACGGCGGTTTTGCCGGGTGGAAAGATGGCAGGTCGTCTGACTCAGGCGGAAATCGGTGTGATTCGGGATTGGATCAGTGCTGGCGCCAAAAATGATTAGGGCTTCCCGTTGTTAAAGCTTTAGCGGTGTTTTGCTTTCCGGGGCCTTTTATGTTCAAATGTCAGCATGGGACTGCTGCTAAAAAATATTTCGACATTGTTGACGATGGAAGGGGCCGCTCGCAAAGAGGGGCGCCATATCCGTGAGGACGACTTGGGTGTTATCACCCAGGCTTCATTGTATATCGAAAAAGATCGCATTCAGTGGGTGGGTCCGCATAAGAAGATCCCCAAGGAGTGGGCGCGGAAAAAAAATCTGCGTGAGATCAATATGCAGGGATGGACGGTTCTGCCGGGCTTTGTTGAGTGTCACACGCACTTGATCTATGCGGGAGATCGCGCCGCTGAATTTGAAATGCGCAATCAGGGTGTGAGTTATCAGGAGATCGCGGCTCAGGGCGGAGGGATTCTCTCTACGATGCGTAAGACCCGACAGTCCTCTTTGAAGGAACTGGTGCAGACGGGGCAGGAGCGCGTGAATCATTTTATCTCGCAAGGTGTGACCACGCTGGAAATCAAATCAGGTTATGCTCTGAATCTCAAAGATGAGATCAAGGTTCTGCAGGCGGCACAAAAAATGGAAGGGCTGCGCACCTTGAGCACTTTTCTTGGAGCCCATGCTCTGCCTCCTGAATTTGCTGATTATAAAACCTATTTAAAATTTCTCGGGAGTGAAGTTTTACCGGCTATCAAGAAGAAGAAATTAGCTCAGCGGGTGGATGTCTTTATCGAAAAAGGATTTTTCCCAGTGGCCGAGTCGGAACAATATCTGCAAAGAGCACGAGAGTTGGGATTTGATGTGGTTGTGCATGCGGATCAGTTGAGTTTAAGCGGTGGCAGCGAGGTGGCCACGCGTGTGGGCGCCTTGTCAGGCGATCATCTGTTGCAAATCAAAGAAAAAGAGATTCAGGCTCTGGCTCGTTCGCAGGTGACCTGTGTGCTGTTGCCGGCAGCGGATCTCTATATGAAGATGTCTTATCCTCCCGCCAGGGCTTTGCTTGATGCCGGGGCTCGTGTGGCCTTGGCCACGGATTTCAATCCAGGCAGTTCGCCGACACAGGATTTGAATTTGGTGGGACTCTTGGCGCGTTTGGAAATGGGCATGAGTTTGCCTGAAGTTCTCTCTGCCTACACCGTGGGGGCGGCCCATGCTCTGAATTTGCAGAAACACATCGGCTCGTTGGAGGCTGGCAAATCTGCTGATATTTTGTGCACACAAAATGATTGGCGAACCCTGTTTTACAGTGTGGGAGAGAGTTCTAAGAAGCTGGTTTTCTCGAGAGGGAAGAAGATTTTCTCGAGCCCCGGGGTGAAAATCTCTTAATCCGCTGCGTTGGGAAATTTAAGATTCTTAAAATTTCCTTTGAATTCTCCCCCTATTTCTTTCTAGTCTTGAGCTGTATCGGTAGGAGGGGAGCGGCAACATGAGATCGTCATACACCACTTTAATGCAGTCGAAGTATTATAATCCTGCTTTTAACAGTGCCATCTTTGATGGTCCCGTGAGGATTTATTTTGCGCAATTCCACGAAGCTTTGGCTTTGAAGATTTATTTTTTAATTCAGCAAAAGCTGGAGGCGGAGATGAGTCGGGCCAAAGACATGTCGCGGGCTTCGGGTGCCAATATTTTGGTGATGATCTATCCGACCGAGGAGAGCTTTCTACTGTCCTATGAAAAATCCGTTCCTGGCGGAGCTCCCATTGAGGTTGAGAGATGGCAGGAAGATATCATGGTGGGATTGCGAGGACCTATCGCAGATGAGAATCTGGATCTTTTACTGGAAACTCTTCGCGAAACCATGCGCAGCTGGCGTCCAGCTCCGCTCAGTCCTGTTTCCGCACCTGCGGAACTGTGATAAGCTTCCTTTGTATGAAGAATCAAAAGGGTCAAATCGTCGTTGAATATGTGCTTCTCTTGGTTATTGCGGTGAGCGTATCGGCTCTGTTGATGAGCCAATTAGTCAGTCGCAACACCGAAGAGCCCGGCGTGCTGGTCAGCAAATGGCACAGTATTTTGCAAGTGATTGGCTCTGATACGCCTGACTGAGAGAGCGGTCTTAAAAAAACGGATGGCCTCTTTTGCGCAGATCTTTTTTCATCGCCTGCTGCATTTGCTCCTGAATATCCTGTGTGATCTCATGGACCAATTCTGAATCTTCCACAGCCCCTGGCTTGTAGGGCAAATAAATCGGCTCTAAAAAATGGATGTGCCATTTCGCCGGCAGGGGCAGAACATTCAAAGGCAGCGGGATCACCGAGCCTTTCAGGAACTTGGTGAATTTTAATTTCTTCAAATTGATATGAGTTTCTTCCGCTCCCAAAATGAGGGCGGGCACAATCGGCGCCTGAGTCTCCAGAGCCATGCGGACAAAGCCCCGGCGAAACTCCTGAAGTTGATAGCGC
>JBCECD010000207.1:0-3861 GCA_039206745.1 Bdellovibrio sp.
GGCATAAGGTGAGCTGCGGGGTTTGAACGCACCTCCACGGATCACACTGGCACCTGCTTTTTTAACGGCATGAGCGATGCGCAGAGTTTGATCTTCGCTTTCGACAGAGCAGGGACCGGCCATCACGCAAAAATGTTTTTTACTGAAGCGCACTCCTTTGATATCAAAATCAGAGCCTTCAGGATTGGCGGCCAGTGAGGCGAGTTTGAACGGTTTTGAAACGCGCATCACGCGTTCAATTTGTTTGAAGCACTCAAAATCTGAGAGAGAAATTTTTTCTGTTTTTCCCAGAACACTGACAGTCATCTGTTCTCGGCCTTCCACGATATGGGGATTGGCTCCCAGATCCTGGATTTTTTTAATCACGTCTTGGATATGTTCAGGTTTAAGACCGCGTTTTATTACGATGATCATGGAGTTTTCCCCTTTTTTAAATAAATGCTTTGATAAATCTTATGACTTTTTTGAAAGAGCTTTTGCCATGCACTGCTTTGATTCTCTGAAGAAGGTTCATCGAGAATAATTTGGATGTCCTTGAGATTCGCCTGCAGATCTTGCAAAGCTTTGCTGATAAAAGCGCGATTCTTTATGAGAATCGGTTCCCACATTTTAGCGTCGGATCCGGTCAGGCGGAGCAGTTGTTGCGCCATATTTGGAATCAGGGCAGTGTGTTTATCGAAGTTCTGTTTTGCCAGAGCATTTCCAAAAGCCAGAGACAATAATTGCACAAGGTGACTGCTATAAGCCAGAACTTCATTATGCTCCTGATGAGAGGTTGTCACCAGCTCGGCGCCGAGAGAATGGGCCAGACACTCAACAGTCTTTTGATTTTCAGGAGACAGCGGTGTGGCGGAGGTTGTGCAAATGATTTTACCGTGAAACAGATCAGCTTGAGCCACTTCATAGCCGGAGGTCTCTTTGCCGGCCAGAGGATGAAAGCCGACAACATTTTTTATCTCTGTCTGATAGCTGCCTAAATTCAAAGTCAGCTGATTTTTAGCGGCGAGCTCTTCCCCTTGCTTTTGATTGATATCAATAGGAGCGGCCAGAAAAAGCACATGGGTGTGATCCAGTTGCTGTCTGTTCACAACTTGAAAGGCCGAGTGAGCATGAGTGCGATTCCACTCTTCGAATTTATCCGTTTCCAACAGCGGATCATGGATCAGAAATTTCGCTTGAGGATAGGCGTCTCGCAGAGCAAGTGCAACGGAAGCTCCGATCAAGCCGAAGCCGAGGAAGCCAAAGACGCTCTTTTCGGAGAGGACAGCAGAATTTTTTGCATGATTGATCAGTGTTCTGATCTTTTCTGTATTGCGGTAGAACTCAATCATTCTCATGAAAAGAGATTGGATCTCGTGATCTTTGAGATAGTGGCGGGGACTGCGTGCGATCTTTTCGAGGATTTGCTTTTCCCGATTCGGATCATGCACCTCAAAAGAGTTCAGTTTTTTCCATTCGCCAACTTTAAAAACCAGAGCGGCTCGTTCGTCAAAGAGACGAATAAGCTGTTTATCAATTTCGTCGATGCCATCGCGAAATTGCTGTAAGGTCTTACGCTGTAATTCAGACAGGTTGCTGTCAGACATCTTTTTTAAACTCGCCACAATTGTTCATTCCTATCCTGGCTTTTCGGCTGGCTTTTTTTAAACTCAAGGAACATTTCGGAAGAGAGGAAATTCGTCTATGAAATAGGCAACCGGGTGGAGAGGGAGGCCACGGAATCTCTTTATGAAACGCCTTCTCAGCGCTATTTCCTGCCTCGCTGAAACTATTTTCAATGACAAAGTGCGATAACTATTTCAAATAAGCGGCAGAAGCCCCACAATGGGCGCCATTGTCTTCACGTCACACGTGTGCGCGGGTGGTGGAATTGGTAGACACGCAGGTCTCAGAAGCCTGTGGGAGCAATCCTGTGGGGGTTCAAGTCCCCCCTCGCGCACCATTCTTCATTTGCACCAACACAGCAAACGGCTTTTTCAAAGTAAATCGCACATTTAGACCATCTAAAATCGGGTTAGAAAGTAGTTTTTCCAGCATTACTCTACGTTCTTCCGCAGGTAGAGCATTCCATAGTGATTTCGCATTCGTAGCAAGTTCTAAAACAGTTTTAGCAGTTTCCATAACTGCACTGGTTAAACCCTTCTGCAAAGTCTCTAACTGCTTCGCAAGGTCATCACGGTTTGAACGAATACGGGCTAACTGTTTATTAAAATCTTCCTGATTAATATTTCCCTGAATCCTTAAATCAAAAAGTTTATTTTCGTGGTCTTCAAGCTCTTTGAGACTTACCTTGAACTCTTCCATTTGCAATTCAATGGCTTTATGGGCTTTCTTTTCGTTCGTATTCAAGGCATTCGCAATTACTTTCGCAAAGTCTTCGCTAATATTAATTTTATCCATTACGGTGCTAAACTGTTCCCAAATTTTAGGGGCATTAATATTAACTAATTTTTCGTGAGTCCGTTTTCCATTGGTGCAACGGTAGTAATGATAGGTTTTAATATCGCCCGTGGTTTTATTTCTTTTTTCTTTCGGGTCATAAATAATTTTGCAACCGCATTCACATCTTAAAAAACCATCAGCAAGAGTGGTAAACTCACTGCTAAAATTTCTTTTAGTAAATCCCCATTTACCTTTTAATAAATCCACCCCCTAAAACCCAAGCAACGGGTCTTTCAGAATTGACATAAGTCACCGCAGTTGTTTTGATAAACTATGCTTAAAATCCTTAGCTTTATTCTATTTTTTTCACCTATAACGGTTTTTTCGGCTCCGTTAAGTCAAAATGACATTTCAATTCTTTTACCACTCCCCAAAAGTCAATCTGAGGAGTTGCCATTTAGCCCGAGCACCTTAGGAAAATTTGGCGAATTGCTCCCCAAATCGGTTTACTCAAAAATGCCACCATTGGATTTTGAAAACCCAGAGGAGACATATAGAAAATTGCGTGTTGTTGCAATTCGTATAGATTCTTGCTTTCCGCTTAGTCCGCCTTTAGTTGGTTGCCAGTCACAGATAAGATTTGTTTGGCAACCTGTGGCAGGAGCCGCAGATGGAAAAGTATATGCAAATGATTCCGCCGTTCATACATTCTATGATCTTACGGAGAGTGAATTTTTAGGGGTCATATCGCAGCTTGAAAAATTGAAAGATTCAGTTGGCCCAAGTTCAAGCAACGATATTTTGACCGTAAACCCTTTGTTAAAAAAACAGGGTATTTTAAGCGTTTATGCTAAAGAGCTATTTTCCATCATATTAACCCAAGTTGGTAGTTCTCGCCTTCGTCAGGCCACTTTTATGCAGCTATCAGGTGCAGGTAATGTTTGGGTCTTTGGCGGTTTTTTAATATCTGGAGGAGTTGTTACCGAACTACCAATTCCAAGAATTTCTGGATTCACGCAAACTTTTTTTAATAATCCTATGCCTTTTTCGCCGACCTACTTTTCAAATGGAGCTATTAGCCCCGCTCCAACGGGAAAAGATACTTTTAATCTACTGGTGCGAAACTCAAGGGATATAACTAAGGCCGATGAGCCAGAGGTAATTGAAGGCACAATGGCCGCTATACGAATTGAAAATCCACAGAGGCACAATGTTCATACAATGGACTGTGTGAGTTGCCATACCGCTCAAGTTGCAAGGATCTGGGCGACCCGTCAATATCCTTGGCTTGCATTAGAGCCCAGAGGCCAACAATTTAAGTTCCAATCCAAATTTAATTTAATAAATAATAGTCCTAATCAGGACAATACGACTACGGTTCGTGCTTTTGGGTATAAGGGGCTTGATCCAGCGATAAGCCAGAGAACCATAAATGAAACAGCAGCGGTTCTTGAAAAATTATATTCGGAGCCTTAATAT
>JBCECD010000208.1:0-3859 GCA_039206745.1 Bdellovibrio sp.
TGGCATAAGCCCGCCTGACTGCGAGACTGACAAGTCGAGCAGAGACGAAAGTCGGTCATAGTGATCCGGTGGTCCCGCGTGGAAGGGCCATCGCTCAACGGATAAAAGGTACTCCGGGGATAACAGGCTTATTCCATCCAAGAGTCCATATCGACGATGGAGTTTGGCACCTCGATGTCGGCTCATCACATCCTGGGGCTGGAGCAGGTCCCAAGGGTTTAGCTGTTCGCTAATTAAAGTGGTACGCGAGCTGGGTTCAGAACGTCGTGAGACAGTTTGGTCCTTATCTTCTGTGGGCGTATGAGATTTGAGTAGACCTGTCCTTAGTACGAGAGGACCGGGATGGACGAACCTCTGGTGTTCCTGTTGTCACGCCCGTGGCAATGCAGGGTAGCTATGTTCGGAATTGATAACCGCTGAAAGCATCTAAGCGGGAAGCAAACTACAAGATTAGATCTCACTGGGCCTTCGGGCCCCTAAAGACTCCTTGGAGACTACGAGGTTGATAGGCGGAAGGTGTAAGCACGGTAACGTGTTCAGCTGATCCGTACTAATAGGTCGTGAGGCTTTTTTAAATTTTTTCTTCTTAAGTTTTTACTTAACGAAGATTTCGTCTCAGAGTAACTCTTTTAAGAGTGAAGAGACTAGTTCTCTGGGTACTTTAAAACTACCAATGAGCAGAGAATGAAGAACTTGGAACTAACCAACCTTATTCTGACATAGTCAGAGCTAAATAAGGTCGCTAAAAATCAATTAAATCAATCATTCGATTGTAACAAAAACAGCAAGCTCTCTATTTGGATTAGATGATCTTGCAAATAGAACGAAGGAAGTTTAAAACACTTCCACTTTGACTTATTAAACGCTTTGCTGGTGTTTATAGCAGAGGGGCCACACCTGATCCCATTCCGAACTCAGAAGTTAAGTCCTCTTGCGGCGATGGTATTGCATGGGCGACCATGTGGGAGAGTAGCACGACGCCAGCTCTTTTTTATTCTTAAAGCCTAGGTAGAAATACCTAGGCTTTTTTTTTGACTTGGAAACTGGAACTCTAAGCCCATCTCTCCAGGTGCTTTAATATCACTTCTCTCTTGCCATGGATTCTTTACTTGCTTCCGTATCCTTGAACCTGGATTGAATTATACAAAATCCTCAGGACTTCTGGGTAGCTGCCGAAAACTCAGAGACGTCTGCTTCACCCGACCTCAGTGATGGGGATGTGAAGAAATCTGCTCTTCCAAAAATGTCTTTAGTCGGGAAAAAGAGCTGTCTTGCCGAGACATGTATTCCAAAAAACCATTTAAAAATTTTGTTAATCTCTCTATCTGCTGAGAGTCCTTGAGCTGATCTTTAGGGTCGAAGGCCTTGTCGGCCTGAGCGAGTCCATAATACTCAGGATAGACATAGGAGCCAATCACATGCAGAGGAACCCGGATGTGGAGATTGCCTCGGACTGCTCCCAGCTGGCCAGGTGAGGCTCCGACAAGGCCGATGATCTTCTTTTCAAGTGGAACGGGATCTAAACGGGATAACCAATCAATGGCATTTTTAAAAGGACCTGGAATACTTCCGTTGTATTCTGGACTTGAGATAAGAACGGCATCGGCTTCCATGATTTTTTGGCCTAATTTTCTGACGTCTTCCGGTATGCCTTGAGCTTCAATATCGCCGTCAAAAACAGGAATTGAAAAATCGTTGAACTCGCTCAGTTCAATTTCTAAATGTGGTATTTTCTCCAGGATGCCGGCGCAAACTCTGATGAGTTTTTTATTATAAGAACCTTGTCTCAGTACGGGAGCAAAACAAAAGACTTTCATAACGTCTCCTTGGATCGGCTCGCACACCACTACAGCGTGTTATGACTTATAGTGTAGCACTTCGGGCCCAAGAGGTGTTGGCCCTGAAAAGGATTTATTCTAAAACACACAGAAAATTTATGTCGAATAGCAAGAGCTGGACCCTTTAATTGTGGGTGTCTTTTTATCTCTCCGTTCATCAGAATAAGAATTTTTTAAATCTGATAAGCTTTTTTAAAACAGTTTGTTGGGGCACACCCTTCTTCAAGGCTCTGATTATTGGCCACCAACAGTTGAAGGGTCCACTTTTTATTTGATAAATGTAATAAAAGAGAAGCCTCTTAGTATCCGAATAGCGGAGAGCTTTTAATAAAAACCCCTTGCAAGTGCATTGAAAGCGCCCACAATTAAAGGGGCCAGTTTATAAAGGTTATTTGAGGATTTCAGATTTTAGCTTTGCAACTCCGTCGTCCGCCGGTGTGCCAAGCCAAATAGAAAAAATGTTTTTGATGAAATCCTGAGAGCCTTGAACTGTGGAAACAGCACCATCCGTGTTTTCATAGTGAATCACTTCTTTGCCATCAGCTTCATGCGATCCTAAGATCGTGAGGGTTTTACCTTTTGCGGCGTTACCGCCTTTTTCTACATTCTCCAAGAATTGTTTTATCGCCGCATCTTCCAGATTTACTTTATTTGCGGTCAGAGCTTGTTTGAAAGAAGATTGCACGTCTTTAGCATCGACATCACGAAGGAAATGAAGCTGGATCGCGAGGGTCTTTTGATCTTTGACAGAAGCTAAAGCGGAAGTCTCCTCTTTTTTGAAGGTTTCCAAAGAACTCACATACAGTTGTGCAACATACACTCTCACATTGACGAAAACCACCTTCTTCGCGCGCAGTCCTCCGCCAACAGAGGACAAGGCAACGGCGCTGTCATTCCATTTGGCTGTGGCAGATTTGGCGAGAGTCACACCTTCAATTTTTTTACCATCGCCTTCAGTGGTCAAAAGGGCGGCTTGAGTGAAAAACGGAATAAGAAGAGTTGCTAGAGATAAAACTGCTGATCTCATTTCGGAATCCTTTCTGGCTTTGAAATTAGGATTCCCTTGGCCATGGGAAATGTCAATGACACCTTCCGTAACAGAGCAAAATCCTTTTGCTCATGACAAGGCTTTTGCTTTTAATTGTCATCAGCCCGTGTGAGACGCTGAAGTCTGAGTGGGTTCAAAATGAATGAGGAGGGCTGACTACGATGGTTCAATTACGTTGGGGATTTTTTTTGGTGATGGCTGCTTTGTGTTTCACGGCACAAGAGGGAATGGCAAAACAACTGACCAATCGTTTGGGTGTGGGTGTAAAGAAAAATACATCTTTGGATTTGGCTGAGTTGGCGTCTGTGTATCACATGACTCCCGAGGTCTCTGTCGCGGGGGGATTGGGCATCGACACACAAAAAGACGCCTCTAAATTCTCCTTTAATGCCGGAGTTCGGCGCGTGGTTTTCAAAGAAGACAATATGAACTTCTATATGGGTGGTTCTTTGGGCTTGGTGAATTTTGAAACCAGCAACGGTACCTCCAGTGAAAAGGAATCAGGTTTTGAGTTGAACGCTTTGTTCGGCGGAGAATTCTTCTTCACAGGGTTGGATTCCTTGGCTTTCACTTTCGAAGGCGGAGTCGGTATTATTTCTGCGGATAATGTGCGTTTCCGCACTATTGCAGAAGGCCCTTTTAATGCCGGGATTATATTTTATTTCTAAGAATTTATTTCAACTCAAAGAAGAAACGAGAGTTCAATAAGTATGAAAAAGATTATTCACACAGACAAAGCTCCTAAAGCAGTAGGACCTTATTCTCAGGCTGTTCAAATCGGTGATTTTTTATTTTGTTCAGGGCAGATTTCAATCAATCCCCAGACCAATGAAGTCTTCACGGGAGATATTAAAACTCAGACAGAGATGGTTCTGAAAAATATCGAAGCGGTTCTGGCGGCTTCGGGCTTGAATTTCAGCCATATTGTTAAAACCACCATCTTTTTGACAAGTATGAGTGATTTTGCGACGGT
>JBCECD010000209.1:0-278 GCA_039206745.1 Bdellovibrio sp.
GTTTCTAAATGACGATCAATCTAAGAACGAAACCAAATCTTAGGTGATCGTGCAGTCAATTAAGCTGCAAGTGCGTAATCGTTGCCAATTACAAAATGCACGTTTTTAACGAGGTCCTCATGCGCCCCGGTATGCTCCTTATGTTTCAGCACCCACGTCGAAGCCAGTACGCCCCCGTGTGTAATGCAAAACTCATTATCCCTTATTTTTAGGAAAAATGAAATCGTTCATATTTTCTATTTTCAATGTCCAATTCAACAATTAAATTTTCAATAACG